>JACMLK010000424.1 GCA_014379665.1 Saprospiraceae bacterium
AGAAACAATTTATCCACAGAAAGTAAACCAGAGAATGCCAAAAATCTAATTGTTTCAAAACCTGCCTTTGATTTTTATGACTTCAATGCAAAAGCCTTTATCAAATTTGGAAAACATTTCATTGACTTCAATGCATTCAGAAGTGCCGATTATTTCAAGGATCAATACGATATTTCATATAAAATAAAAAATAATGCCACAAATGAAGAATTATTCCGACAGGTGAGCAAATGGGATAACAAAGTATTTGGTTTGAATTATAAGCACCAATCAGATGATCATGATATGGCGGTTTCGTTATACAAGACGGAGTATTCAAGTACCTACGACATATGGAGTAATCTTGTTCAAAGAAGGCAAAATGTAGTATTAAGAGATACGGTGACCGTTTTGAACAATAATTTTATAAGGGATTACGGCGCCAAATTTGTCTATTTAAGTAAAGGTAAATACCAATATCTTGCCGGTGTGGAATATGTTCATCATCAAAATGAACTCTATATGGAGAATAACCAAAATCCCATATTTGAAATCAATAAATCCGGTGCTCAATCCAGTATTTTTACAGAGATCAGTTTGGGTAAAAAGGAAGGTCTTTTTGTTCAGCCTGCTCTTAGAAGTACCTTGATACACAACTTAAGTACATTTTATATCTTACCTCAGATATACTTAAGTTATGGATTAAATGACCACTGGATATTAAAGACTTCAGCCGGAAAGCAGGTTCAGTATATACGACAATTGGATCATGAGAATTTGCTTGGACAGAGGCAACAATTTTTTGCGCTGAGTAATGGCACGAGTGTTCCGGTAGGTAAGGGCTTTAACTTTATGACAGGATCATGGAAGAGTTGGGGTAAGTTTTCTTTGGATGTAGAAGGTTACTTCAGAACTCTTGATGGCGCTATTATTCATGCCACTCAAACGCCTGGTCTAAGGTCACAAGGGGTGCCAATCACACAAAATAAATTCAGATTATTTCATGGTGACAGCCGGGTTTATGGTGTTGATTTTTCACTGATATATGAATCATCCGGGTTATTTTCTATGCTTAATTATACCTTAAGTAAGTCTGAAAACCGATTTCGTGAAATATTCAGGAATCAGTATTTTCCTTCAGCAGAAGATAGCAGACATCAGCTGAAATGGATTAACTCCTATAAGTATAGCAGATTCGAATTTTCGATAAATTATATTGCATCATCGGGCAGACCATATCTGGATCTTTCTGCATTAAACAATCTGGTCGACAGAAATAACCTGATTATAGGTAATTATATTAAAAATCTCAATGATTATCACAGGATAGATGCCGGTGTAACATATAATTTGGAAATCTTTCACCAAAAAGCAAAATTGGGATTTTCCGTTTTTAATCTGACTAACCATACAAATGTAAAATACAGGCAATTTGTATACCAGGTGCCACCACCTGCGGGATCAGGCCTTGATCCTGTGAATACTATACTGGGTTCAGATGTGTCACAATTGGACAGGACCTTTAACGTGAGTTTTGGGATTACGCTGGAATAATCCGGCTATAATTGGATAGTACCTTCAAATACTCTTTTTGCAGGACCGGTCAGGAATACGTTGATAAACTTATGCTCTTCTTTGTCAAAGCTGACATGAAGGGCTCCTCCTTTCGTTTTAACTTCAATTGACCTGTACTGCCTGCCTTCTGTCAGTGAACCTGCTAAGGCAGCAGCCACAACACCTGTACCACAGGACAAAGTTTCATCTTCCACTCCACGTTCGTAAGTTGCCACTTCCATGCCGTTTAAATGCCATTTTACAAAATTCACGTTTATCCCTGCATTAAAATATTCAGTTGAATACCTGATCTGAGCACCCGCTGTTTTTATGTTATCCGGCCATTGCTCTACTATCTTAATATAATGAGGAGAACCTGTATCAAGAATATATATATCACTGTTTATACATTCTACATTGTTCACATCCCTCATTTGAAGACTCACATTTTCATCTTTTATGATCTTTGCAGTATGCAGCCCATCTATAGCTTCGAATTTTGTTTGTTCACCAATAATGCCAAGATATTTTGCAAATTGAACGATGCATCTTCCCCCATTGCCACACATTGTACTCTGCTTTCCGTCTGCATTGAAATAAACCATGTTGAAATCATATTCACTTGAGTTTTCCAGAAGAATAAGTCCGTCCCCACCAATACCAAATCTTCGATTACAAAGATTTTCAATTAGATTTTGGTCCTGATGGTCAATTACTTTGTTCTTTCGTTGATCAATGATTATAAAAT
>JACMLK010000425.1 GCA_014379665.1 Saprospiraceae bacterium
CGTTTCCGGATGAATTGACAACCGGAAGCAGCATCATGCCGCACAAAAAAAATCCTGATGTATTCGAGCTGATCAGGGCAAAATGCAACAGGATACAAAGCTTGCCGAATGAGTTGACGTTACTGACCAACAACCTGACGTCAGGTTATCATCGTGATATGCAATTGACCAAGGAGTGTTTGTTTCCAGCGATCATAGAAATTAAAAACTGTCTTGACATACTGGTAGTAATGCTGGACCATATTAAGGTGAATCCGGATATCCTCACTGATGAAAAGAATATGAATATGTTTACGGTGGAGGCTGTAAATAAACTTGTATTGTCCGGCACTCCATTCAGGGAAGCATATAAAGAAATCGGTCAACAGGTGGAAAACGGAACATTTCATTCAGCGCATGTTGTAGAACATATGCATGAAGGCAGCATTGGAAATTTATGCAATGATAAGATCCGGACTGAATTTTACAAGAAAATGGACAGTTTTCTTAATCTTCCTCAGGGATCTGATAGGCGGTTTCATCTTTGACCACACTCATCACGATATTGCTGTGATACTGGCCAATATTTGGAATGTTGGCTAATTTGTTCATCACAAAGTCATTGTAAGATTCAATATCCTGGGTAGCGATTTTAAGCATGTAATCATATACGCCTGACAAGCTGATCACTTCCATAATTTCCGGTATCCCGTTTACTGTCTTTTCAAAATCTGTGAGCGATTTTTTCGATTGTACTTTCAGGGTAATGTTGCAGTATACAAAAAGTTTAATGCCGATCTTTTTGGGATCTAAGATGGTCACGCTCCGCTTGATGACGCCCGATTCTTCCAGGTGTCTGATCCTCTCATAGGTTGGCGTGTATGACAAGGAAACTCTTTTCGCAATTTCTTTGACCGGAACAAAACAATCTTGCTGAAGAATATTTAAAATCCTGGCATCAATCTTATCCATTCAATCCTTTTTTGTAAAAATACAAAATAAGGCGGCGATTTCTTTATCGAAGTTTTCAGAGAATAAAAAAGGTCTGAACACTTAAGTCCAAACCTTTTCATGAATGTATTTCAACTATATCCTGATATTAATAAACCATTTCTTTCATACCAAAGGCAGTTAGGAAGTCTATATAACCATATTTAACTTCAGTATTTGCTTTTTCAACAATAGCTCCGGTCATCCCATCAACAACAGTTCTCAACGGTCGCTTTCCTTTTGGTGTTTCAATTAATTTTATAATTGCATCAGGTATCATTTGAGGGTTGGGCTTCATGGCTTCAAACATTTGCCCCATTCCTGCACCAATTTGCTCCGGCACTTTAGCAAGATCTCCATACCCTGCCGCAATGCTGTGATCTGATCCATAAGTTGATTTCCCAAAAATCTCAGTTGGAAACGCGCCTGGTTGTATCAAAACAATATCCACGCCCAGCGGCCTGACTTCATAATGAAGTCCTTCAGTCAGGCCTTCAATAGCGAATTTTGTACTATTATAAATTGTCATAAATGGTGCAGAAAAACGACCTAAACCGCTGGAGGTATTTATAATAAGTCCCTCTCCTTGTTTTCTCATCTGTGGTAAGCTCGATTTTATAACTCTCCACGTACCTTTAACATTCACATCCAGCATTTTTTCCACATCTGCCTCTGTATATGCCTCCGCTAAGCCACCCCCAAAATACCCGGCATTATTAACGACTACATCAAGCCTTCCTTCTTTTTCGATGATACCCGAAATGGCGGTCTTAACGCTTTCTGCATTCGTTATATCCAGTTCTATTACAGTGATATTAGATACGGAAGAAAGTTCTTCAGCTTTTTCAGCATTTCTTCCTTGGGTGTCACGCATACTCGCATACACTTCATAGCCCTTGGCAGCGCAGGATAGTGCGGTTAAATATCCAAATCCACTGTTTGTTCCTGTGATAAATATAATTTTCTTTTCCATAAATTATTTTTTGATTTATATTTGTTACACAAAGTTACTGTCAATAGTAATATAAAGTAACTAATGCGGATAATTTCGAGTAACAAGTAGTAACTTACAAGTAACCATTACGATGTTAACAAGACCTAAAAGAAATGTTAAAAACACAAAATGTCCTTTAACCTTGTCGTTAGAGGTAATAGGTGGGAAGTGGAAACCGCTGATCATCTATAATCTTTCCAAATCAAAAAAACGCTTTGGCCAATTAGATGCCATTATTCCCGGCATCTCAAGAAAAGTGCTAACCGATCAGCTCAATCAACTTGTAACCGATCAGCTTGTTATCAGAAATGCCTTTGCGGAAACTCCACCCAGGGTTGAATATAGTCTAAGTGAAAAAGGGAAGGAATTAGTACCTCTTTTAAAGGGTATAGCGAAATGGGGCACCTACCTCGTTGAAAAGTAAATTTGTTTTTGAAGTTCAATGGCAAAAGGACTGGTAATACGATTAATATTTCGGCTATATATTGAACGGCATGTATTCCTCCATTCACCCAC
>JACMLK010000426.1 GCA_014379665.1 Saprospiraceae bacterium
CCACCAAATATTTCAATTTGGGCACCGATGGCTGACCTGTTGCTGATATTACCTTCCAACGTGACTTTGACAAAATGATTCTGGTTTCCATCATTGAGCCATAATTCATCATCTGTGACACCAACCAGATTTATAGGTTCGGATATATGGGCATGTATGTCCGGAAATCCGTCATCATTAATGTCTCCAACTGACATGGATCTGGCTGGATTTGGACCGATAATTTTTGATATGGTTGTAAATGTTTTATCACCGTTATTATAAAACAGGGTACTACCTTCCACCCCTACCAATAATATATCCAAAAAACCATTATTGTCAAAATCCCTCATCACAGCCTGAAATCCAAATGAAGAAGTCGGCTTATCTAGTGGTATTTCGACAAAATGTGTTCCGTTTATATTCTCCATAAGTGCATGGGCAGCATAATGATTGACTACAAATGCATCCTGATCTCCATCATTGTCAATATCGCCGAAAGTAGTGACCCATGATTGCGCATTGTTATTGAGATTAAATTGAGCTCCTTTTTCTTCAAAAGTTGCATTTCCTTTATTGATATACAATCGGTTTATTCTTCTCTGGTCGGTTGTATCACTTACACCGGCTCTGCATTTGGATATACATAGATCAGGAAGTAAGTCACCGTTGACATCCACCCATTCACTTCCGTAATTTCCAGACCCATCAGTAGTATCATTGGCAGGAAAATTTATGATATTATTTAATATCAGATTACCCGACTTATCATTCATGTATATTTTGGGGTAACTTTCATCATCACAAACAAAATAATCCAGCCAGCCGTCATTATTGATATCTACTGTATTGGAACCCTGTGCGAAAAAATTGCCATTTAAAGTTCCGGATGATAATTGGTTGCTAATGAGTGTACTTATATCAATCCTGTTATATTCACCTGCTGTCAGAATTTCATTCAAACCGTCATTGTTCATGTCTCCGGCTGTGAGTGTCCATTGTTTGTTATTGGTTATTCCGATAGAATCTATTTTTTTTAAACTAAATTTTTTTCCGGAACTCTTGACCGCTATAAGGTGCTGACCTTTATGTACAATAATCATATCATCCACCAGATCTCCATCCAGATCCAACATTCCACCGGGCATCACACTTCGGGTTGGAATATTTTTTTTATATAATCTGGTTTTATTGGTGAATGTTGGTTGTGCCTGTAAACTTATGATGGTCGGGGTCAACATGATGAAAAACCACCAGATTAATTTATATCCCATATATAACACATTGATTTTAAAACGTAAATATATGTATATTTTATGATTGCCAAATAAAAATACTTTTATTTTGAGCTTTTCCGCATCAAAAATTTGTACATCTTATTTCTCATGGGCTTAACTTTAAATGGTTTGATTATATCTATGGGGAATTCAAACACCTGTAAATTACAGCTTGAAGTTTCTGGTATAAGTTCATTAAGTCAATAAAAGCTAATTTCATTCCAATGAAGTGACGACCATACAAAGTTGCCTATTGAGATGAAATTAAATTATAATGTCTGACTTTGTCCAGAAAAAGCTGCAAACCTTTCTTTTTTGAGTCATCCATATCATATTGGATATTGTGTTTAAAGTAGTAGTATAAATCAAGGTTATCACTGCTTTGTTGTTTGATGATATCATCGAGGTGATCAATACCGTATTTCAGTGCAGTATTTAATAAAGACTCAGCACTTTCAGGGGTATCCTTTTTAGCAATCCAAATGGCAAAAACGAATGGCAGTCCTGTCCATTCCTTCCACATAACCCCGAGGTCATACTGATAAGTAAATTTTTTTTCGTATTCAAAAACTTTATCTCCTATCATTAGGACCGCTTCATCTTCTTGAGGTAAAACATCAGCTACATTTGCAGGCTGATATGTCATGTCCAGATGCATATACTGTGACATCAGGATTTTTGTAAGCAGAAAAGATGTGCGTGAATGGTTGTCAAGATATATTTTTCTGCATTGACGGATGTCATGATTCGAAAAAACAGACACAGTTCGGACTGCCCCCTCACAACCAATGCAATAATCAGAAATAATGCGGTAATCATCTATGTCAGTTAATGCTCCTAATGGAATTAAACTTATATCTGCTCTGCCTGATTTGAACAAATCGGCACATTCCGCAGGTGTTGCGGTAATAATATCAAAATTGGATAAAGATTTGGTTTGTAAAAGTCCAAACTCAAAAGGTTTTGAGTTAAGGTAGTTTACCATGGCAACTCTGATTGGCATCGACATTTTTGGTTATTCTGTTAAATACAATGCAATATTAACCAAAATGTTGAAAGATACCGACAAATTAATCATCAGTTTAGGATATGGATAGAGCCTTAGTGTATTATAGCTTAATGAATTTCTGAGTTCCGGTCACGACACCTGCAGCATTTTTAAACACAGCAAAATAAAGACCGGATGTTAAATGGCTTACATCAATATTTTCAGTAGCATCTATTATTTGCATCACTTCCTGACCTGATATATTGAGAAATGAAGTAATATGTACGGCGCTATTCTTTATGCTGATTGCATTATAAACAGGATTGGGATATATTACATTTCTAAGAGAAATATCTGTATCGGAATTACCCGAGGTCGAAGGTGACATCAAAGTAAGGTTATTGGTGACATTATGGTCCCCTGTATCGCCACCATTCAGATTGACCGCAAGTCCTGCAAAATAAAACACAATATTGCCTCTATCGGTGGAAGGGGCTTTCCAATTTGCAGTAAAAATTCCATTGACTTTTGGAGCAGATTGTTCCAGATATTTTCTGACTTTACCTTTGACTGTGAGGCTGATTTGTTTTACTTTTTCTCCCAGACCAGACCAGCTACCCATATCCGTGGTATCTGCTGATGTCAGACTTACCATCTGAAACCCGTAAGATTTAGGGTTGTTTGATCCTGATACCCTGACTCTGACAATATAGTTATTTCCTGGCTCGTAAGCATGGACAATAGTAGAATCCGGATTCATCACATCAAGGGTAATCGAAGGATTAAAATTTACACCCTGAAGGTGACAATTCCTGCATGATTTGTCATTCGCTTCTCCGGGTGCATTGGACACAGCCTGAGGAACTCCACTTGAATTGGACAGTAAAGAGATGATCACACAAAGTAATAAGGACACATATAAAAGATTTCGGGTCAATGTCATAATATGATGTTTTAAAGCAAAAGTCAGGAATTAATCTAAATCTTCATTTTCCCATTGACAAGCCAGTGATTCATTTCTTCCTTTTGTCCCCTTAAAGTGCCGGATGATCAATTTCAAATCGTCCTTATAAACTCCGGAGGGATAAAATGGTTCACTGAAGTCAACTACTTTGTGTTCATAATCAAATTTCACCAAAATAATTGGAATGCCGGCTTTCAATGCTATATAATAAAAGCAGGATTTGAATTTTTGTACTCGTTTTATGGTACCTTCAGGTGCTAAAGCAAAGGCAAGGGTATCATATTTATGGAATTGTTCTACCATAGAATCGACAAAATTGGTGCTTTTCTTTCTATCGACAGGAATACCACCCATCCAGCGAAACAACCATCCATAGGGAAATCTGAATAAAGAATCTTTTGCTATATAATTGACCTTGACCGGCATACCACCTTTAAGGAGTATACCAAGTGGAAAATCCCAGTTGGAAGTATGTGGGTAAACTGCATACACCTTTTTAGGGATGATTTCAGGATCAGGACCTGTAATCCTGAATCCCCATATCTTTAATATCAGACGACATATCATCTTAATCATTGCATCCACATTTGATGGCAAAAATGATTATTTTTTGTGAAAGCGGTATGAATTAAAGCTACAATTCAGTGAAAGGTCAGATTTATTTTTCAGAAGTTAGGTCGGTTTACCGCTGGATTTCAGGACTAAAAAGGTAAAAAAGGGTATTGGAGGGCCAGGACTTTATGAAATAATCTATGGTGGTGGCGATAACTACGATTCACCGCCTCTATGAGCCATTTCGTATGCATGTGCCCGATTAACTTAGTCGTACTGTATCAAACTGCTCATTTTTGCAGACTTCACATCGGGCAAAGTATTACAATTTCCCTCCTTTTCGGGTGAAATTGTTCATTATTCTTTTAATCAACCTGTCCCTTCCCCTCTCTGATCATTTCGATTTCTTCACCCGTACAATCGAGTACCGTTGATTCAGCATTATCACCTATTCCTCCGTCGATCAGGATATCAGCTTTGTGCTGGAATAGTGTCTCTATCTCATCAGGATCGGTAAAAAATTTCTGGATGCCATCATCACTGCTCAGCGATGTGGAAATAAGCGGAGCCTCCAGAAACTCATGCAAGCCATCCAGCAACTCACTTTGCGGTATACGGACACCAATCTCTTCTTTATTGTTTTTAAAAAATTTCTGTACATAATTATTGGACTTGAGTATGAATGTATATGGTCCCGGCAGGTATCTTTTCATTGATTTAAAAACATGATTATCAATGGGTTGTGTATACTGTGAAATCACACTTATATTAGGGCATATAAGTGACATCCGGGCCTGTTTTTCCTTTTTGTCCAGAATCCGGCATATTCGCTCTATGCCATTTCTGTTAGTCATAAGACATCCCATTGCATATATGGTGTCTGTCGGGAAAATAACGATTTCTCCTTTGTTGATCCGTTCAGCTACTTCTTTCAGGTCTCTTTTGTTGGGGTTATTCCCATGGAAAAATATTCTTTGCATACTTCGTCACTTTATTTAGTTATAAAATAAAAATAAGTTTTTTCCATTCATTCTGAATAAAAATTATAATAAAAATTCATAATAATTGTTGTTCCCGTTGTGATTAAATTACATTATAAATGTGTGCAGACGTTAAAACTTAAGAAAATGCCACTTATTGGTCTTCAGGTACAATAATGACATAATAGTAATACCTCCCCAGTAAAAAATCTCTGCAGCCCACGCCCAGTTAAGTCCGAAATACCAGTGTTTGATCATAAGATAAGAATAAATTATATACACAATGGTAAATATCGTCTGAATACGGAGGGCCGTACGTGTATGTCCTGTGCCTATCAGGCCATTGATGAAAATGCCCCCGGTGCCAAAAATCATCAGGATGGCAAACAACATCATCATGTATGGTTTGGACTCCAGTATAAGTGTCATATCATCCCTGCCAAATAAAGGATAAAGAAAAAATTCGGGAAACATCAGAACCGGCAATGAAATCAGCATAGTAGACAACAGATTTATTTTGGTGGTTTTGATGATCAATGGCAACACTGCCTGTCTTTTTTTATTTCCTATAAAATTGCTGACAATCGTATTGATCCCAGCAGAATAACCCCAGCAAGGTATAGAGAGGATGAGATATATTGTTCTCAGCAGGTTGGATATTTCGAGTTCCTTACTTCCGACATTTTCAATAAAACTAAAAAATAAAAACCACGAACCAATACCCAGAATAGATTGAAAAACTATTGGAAATGAGATGCTGAACATATTTGCAAAAGATGAATACTTCAGCCTGTGGATGCTTAATAATCCATATTTTCTGTTCGTTTTATCCCATATCATATATACAATGAATACAATAAATGCGACTACTTCAGCCAGGGTACTTGCGAGTGCTGAGCCGGCAATTCCCATTGGTTCCAAACCAAATGCACCGAAGACCAAAAAATAATTGAGGACAATATTTACAATGATCAGCACCAGGGTGTCATAAATGATAAATCTGGTATTGGCAATTCCGGTATAAAAAGCTATCAAAGACACTCCCAGATAACTAAAGAACACACCAAAACTTCGAGGTTTGATGTACTCCATACATTTTTCGAGGATTTCAGGATTTTTAATAAATAGCTCAAAAAAATCACGGCTCCAGAAATACAAAAAACAAAATAGTATCAATGATAACAAAAATTCAAAAAGGAACAATGCCTGAAAATCTGTACCCGCACCCGTATAATTATGTTCACCGTTTCTTCGCGCAATGATGATCTGACCTCCACGGGAAAATCCATAACCAATACTGGCAATGATGAGATAGAAAACACCTACGAGCCCTGCGGCTGCAAAATCGATCGTACTGTAATGGTACAAAAATACATTATCACTCAGCACAATGATATTCTGGGCTGCACTTCCCAGCATGATGGGTACTGAAAGAGATAAAATCTGTCTGTATGAAGTACTTAGTTTCATTGTGTGTGCAAAATATCCATTAATTATTAACTTTTGTAGAAAATCGAAAAATTTATCAATTTAATCAGATACATTTGATCCACTTTTATTCTGTCATTAAATCCACCATAGAAATGCATAAAAATCTTTATTGTTTACTACTTGTTAGTATTATTTTTGTCACCCATTCGTGTAAAAATATGACCACAGAAACCTCATCGGACCTGACATACAAAGAAAGTATGCTCATGACCAAATCGGATATATCTTCACCTGTCGCCGAAAGAAAACCTGAAAAACTGGTTATTCACGGCGACACGAGAATAGACAATTATTACTGGATGAAACTCAGTGATGAGCAAAAGAATGCAAAATCTCCTGATGCACAAACACAAAAGGTACTGGATTATCTGCATGCTGAAAATGCCTACCGTGAAAAAATGATGTCACACACTGACAGTTTTCAAACCCGGCTTTTTGAAGAAATAAAAGGCAGAATCAAACAAACTGATATGTCGGTGCCCTATAAAGAAAATGGATATTTTTATATTACCCGATTTGAGGAAGGGAAGGAATACCCTATTCACAGCCGTAAGAAAGAAACCCTGGAATCACCTGAAGAAATCCTGCTCAATGTCAATGATTTGGCAGTGGGACATGAATATTTTGCCATTGGAGGCAGGACAGTCAGTCCGGATAATAAAATATTGGCATATGGTGAAGATACTGTAAGCCGAAGACAATATACAATCAGATTTAAAGATCTGACTACCAATGCTTTGCTTTCAGATGTGATTCCAACTACCACGGGTGGCGTGACCTGGGGTAATGATAATAAAACTGTTTTTTATTCGAAGCAGGATGCTGCGCTCAGATCGTATAAGATATTCAGACACACGTTAGGTACTCCTGTTAAAGAGGATAAACTGATCTTTCATGAAAAAGATGATACTTATGGTACCTATATTTATAAAAGTAAATCCAAAAAGTATCTTATCATAGTCTCTTCAGCCACGCTATCACAGGAATATCAGATCCTTGAAGCAGATAACCCAACAGGTAGTTTCCGTATGTTTCATCCGCGTGAACACAAGCTGGAGTTCGATATCAGCCATTATGGAGACAAATGGTATATTCGTACCAATAAAGACGGAGCTGAAAATTTCAAGATCATGACAACGCCTGAAAATGCTACAGGTAAAGACAATTGGAAAGATCTTTTAACATACAATAAAGACATACTCATTGAAGGCATTGATTTATTTAAAGATCATATGGTTGTGTCAGAAAGGACAGGAGGGATCACCAAAATAAAAATAAGACCATGGGACGGAAAAAATGAACACTATATTGGTTTTAAAGAAGAGTCCTATACCGTGGGGACCACCATTAATCCGGATTTTGAGACGGACTTACTTAGATTGGATTACACATCTCTGACTACTCCCAACACGACTTATGATTATAATGTAAAGACAAAAAAACTCGAACTATTAAAGCAACAGGAAGTTATTGGTACTTTTAATGCGGATGATTATATTTCTGAAAGGCAGATGGTGAAAGCCACGGATGGCACTATGGTACCTTTGTCTATTGTGTACAAAAAAGGATTTAAAAAAGATGGTACAAGGCCATTCCTGCTAAACGGATATGGTTCCTATGGCTACAGTTCAGATCCTTATTTTTCTTCAGTACGACTGAGTTTACTTGACAGGGGATTTGGTTTCGCCATAGCTCATGTCAGAGGTGGGCAGGAGATGGGCCGGCAATGGTATGAAAATGGAAAATTTCTTAAGAAGAAAAATACTTTTACGGACTTCATCGATTGCGGAGATTATTTGGTGAAAGAAGGATATGTGGCTAAAGATAAACTTTTTGCCAACGGGGGCAGTGCGGGAGGTTTGCTGATGGGAGCTATCATGAATATGCGTCCTGACCTCTGGAAGGGTATTGTAGCAGCCGTGCCATATGTTGATGTGGTGACCACTATGCTGGATGAGAGTATTCCGCTGACCACAGGTGAATTTGATGAATGGGGTAATCCGAAAGATAAGTCATATTATGACTACATGAAGTCATACTCACCTTATGATAATGTAGTTGTTCAATCATATCCTGCAACACTGATTACTACCGGATACTGGGATTCACAGGTGCAATACTGGGAACCTGCCAAATGGATAGCCAAACTAAGAGAACTGAGAACCGATAAAAATCCTTTACTTATGTATTGCAATATGGATACAGGTCACGGTGGCGCTTCCGGAAGATTTAAAAAATATAAAGAAGTAGCGATGGAATATGCATTCATGCTTGATTTGGCAGGTCTGGGAGAAGAGTAGGGTACAGGTATTTGTTTGACCGACAGGTATTATTGTTGGTCAAACAGGTTCCAACAAAACCATTTGCCAATTCAGCAACACAGCAATTTCTCAAACCTGCTTGATCACTATTTAGAAACGGGAATGTCTAATCATTCCATAAATCAATAAATCAACAAATCAATAAATCCTAAACAGTGCTTTCACTCAATTTTTTGCCCTTCCTGCCCAACAAAACTTTCCAAGTGATCAGAAAACTTATGCCCATCATAATGCCACCTAAAAAGAATGCAACGCCCGGAAATAAGAATGGTGCACCTGAAGTTGTAAAATGGTAAAAAACACCAGTCATCATTAAAGGACCAATAATCGTGGTCAGGCTCATGAGGCTTGTGAGGCCTCCCTGTAATTCCCCTTGTTCGTTTGACGCCACTTTCCCCACCATGTAGGACTGCAGATTGGGCATAGCAATTCCTCCGAAAGAATATATGATCAGAAAAACATACATCATCCAGGATTGAGTAGCAAAAGCAAACAGAAACATTCCTGTAGTATATAATCCGAATCCAATAACGATGCTTCTCTCCAGTCCAAAGAAGTAAGCTGATTTTTGAGCCAGGAATGCCTGTACGATGGCCACTAGAATACCTACTAATGCCAGAGAGTATCCTACCATGGCTTCGGTCCACTCAAATCGGTACATCGTAAAATAACTCCACGTGCTTTGAACGGCATGAGAACCAATATAGAGGAAAACAAAAGCAAAAAGCAGATTTCGCAATTGCTTGTATTTCGCAATTTGTTTGAGCGATCCCCATGGATTTGCCCGCTTTATATCAAACTTTCTTCTGTTTTCAGGAGCAAGTGATTCAGGAAGAATAAAGTATCCGTACAGAAAGTTAAGAAAACTTAGACCAGCGGTGGTGTAAAATGGAATTTTAACGTCTATTCCACCCAAAACTCCGCCTAAAAAGGGTCCAATGATAAATCCCAACCCAAAAGCCGCACCGATCATACCGAAATTTTTAGATCGGTTTTCAGGTGTACTTATGTCGGCAATATAGGCAGAAGCTGTTGTAAAACTAGCTCCTGTAATTCCTGCGATTACCCTGCCAATGATAAACCAGGAATAAGATGGTGCAAAAGCTAAAATCAAATAATCCACACTGAAACCAAACAAAGAGACTAATAAAACAGGTCTCCTTCCATACTGATCACTCAGGCTGCCTATCACAGGTGAAAAAATAAACTGAGCCGTGGCAAAGGCAAAAAGTAAGTATCCTCCATATTTACTGGCTTCATTGATCTCAATACCTTTCATGTCAGCGAGTAACTTGGGTATCACCGGTATGATGATACCAAAACCGATCACATCGATCAAAAGCGTGATGAAAATAAATCCTATGGCTGCCTGTTTGTTTCGCATGTTGATCTTTCTTATTATGCACCAAATATAGCAAGAATAAAATTCTTCAGGCAGTTAAAATCCTTTGATTTATCATTTGTTTTTCTAATATTATGCGACGGTTTAAGGTCGTTTGACCAGTGATCCCTCATGTTACATTCAACAATTGAAAATCTTCTCAAGATGGAACACCTCAATTATTCCTATAAATAAAAAACCCTCAAAAAAGTGGAGTTTTTGAGGGCAATTCTGATGACAAGTAAACTTGCCTGCAAAATTTCGAATGGCAAAGGTACTAAAAAGTTTTACAAATGCCAAGTCGCATTTTACTTTTGGGTTCATCTATTTAAAGATATGCCAAAGAATGATGGTCCTATCATCACCTGCAGAAACCAAATAATTGTGTTCAGGTAACCAAAGAAGCGTATTTACAGAATTAATATGCCCGCCATTCTTTACATCCAGTGTTTTAACCAGCTCAAAACCCGCAATATCCCAAAGTCTGATGGTTTTGTCTCTTGATGCCGTCATAATGATTTCTAACTCAGGTATGGATAAAATACTGTTGATGGTAAACCAATGTGCCGGTAAGCTTTTTAGAAGTTCCATACTGACTCGTTTTCTTATCTGTAGTTGCGCATCTCTGCCTCCTGATAAAAGTAAATTCTGATCTGTAAGTGACAAGCTGAAGACGGTATTATTGTGAGCCATTTTTTCATTGGCTAATACCTTAAGGTCTGAAGTATCGACTGCATATATTCCATTATCACTTGCACCGATATAAATGATGTTTTGATCATCGTCATGAACTATCGACCGGAGCCCCTGATGGGAGATCCTGACTGATTCAACAGGATATCTTCTGCCTATATCCCACTTACATAAAAATCCATCGGCACCTATGCTAAATAAGTTGTCTTCTGTTTTACAGAATCCAAATACACTTCCTTTGTGTCCTATTATACGGTTAATTATTTTATTTGAAAGCGTGTCAATCCAATACACATGCCCATTAATATCTCCGGCTATCAGTATTTCCTGTGCATCCAGATAACACATGCTGAATATTTTAGCATCTGTATCTGCCATAAGATAACCATCAGCGGTGCTTCCGTCTTTATGCCATTGTACTATTTTCCCATCTCCACCGGCTGAGTAAAAAAACATACTTCCGGGTTTATCCACCATGCAATATACAGCTGATGAATGGCCGGTATACCCGATGATTTTTTCTGTTTGAATGAATTGTTCCAAAGGTATGTATACTTTTACGCTGTGTAACAAACAGAATATTGTTACTGTTTTTATTAAAACATTAATTAATCATTCATTTGATTAAAATTTACGTTTATTTCAGGTGTACAAATTCCAATATTTTTAAAATGCCATTATTTCTTAAATTTAATATTCAGCCGGATGGGTTGGTAGGGATCTGGCAAACGAATGAGCAGGATAATTACTTCCAGGAAAAACTGAATTTATTTCCTTCAGAATCAGACGAGTTGGAAATACTAAAAAATCGCAAAAGAACCGAATGGCTATCTTCAAGATATTTACTCCATATACTATCTGAAAGGGAGATCAGGGGAGCCTGCCTTAAAGACAAATTCGGGAAGCCTTATTTGGAAAATTCAGAATTTCATATCTCTATAAGTCATTCTTCATCATATACCGGAGTGATTGCATCTACTTCAGTGGTTGGTATTGATATTCAAGTTATCATACCAAAAATAGAACGAATTACCTCAAAGTTTGTTACAGAGGATGAGTTCCGGTATATCCATAATACAAACAAAACAGAAGCATTTCATGCTATTTGGGGAGCCAAGGAAGCTATGTATAAGGCATATGGACGCAAAGAACTTGATTTTAAGAAACACATTTCTGTCGGAGAATTCCATTTTTCCCGCGATGGTTTTATTTTTACAGGGGAAGTAAAAAAAGATGATTTTTACAAGAAATATGCCTTATCTTGTCATCAATTTGATCAATTAATTTTAGTATATGCCATTGAACAATAGACGGTCCATTATCATATTATTTTTTTTGGTTGTCGTTACAAATTTTTATTCCTGCAAGCAAAAAACAGATTCGGAAAATTCCGGACCTGAAGTTACACCAATATTTCAAACTGAAGAATTCCAAACGTTTTATGACCAGTTTGGAAGAGACAGTGCATTTCAAATGAATCACATTATCTTTCCATTGGAAGGTACCCGAAGGCCCGTAGATAGTTTAGATCAGATACCTCCGGATTTCAGATGGCAAAAAGATGGCTGGTTAATTCACAGGACCTATGATGATATGGATGGAACATTTACAAGAGAAATGATGGATCTGAGTGGTATAGTGATCGAAAGGATTTCAGATCAATCAGGTAAATACACCATGGAAAGAAGGTTTGGTAAACTTTCCTCAGGCTGGAATCTTATTTATTATCGTGAATTAGGAATTTATTGAATCCTTTTTGAGTTATTCATGGTAATAGGTCTTTAGAAAGTTACAAGTACTTTTGAATTATACTGAATGAAATTATTAAATTTGATCATTTTAGGTCGTCTGTAATACATATTGGTATATTATAGTGAGAGAATTTCAAATTATTCTTAATTTTAGCCCTTTAAACCAGGTAAATCAAATGATAAAGAACATTTTAATCATAGCAATTTTAATTTTTCCTGTTTTTTCAGATGCACAATCGTTTTGGAAAAAAACAGTTTTATCCAACATACAATCCAGATCAGGAGAAGAAAGGACCATCATACCTGATAAATATGAGACTTTCTCATTGGATTTTAAGGGATTGCAAAAATATCTTTTGCAAGCTCCTTTAGAAACAGCACCCAATAGGAAAACATCAGAATTATTGCTCGATATACCCATGCCAGACGGCAAACTGGAGAAATTTAAAATTTACGAATCGCCTGTAATGGATAAAGGTATATCAGCCAGATATCCTTCTATAAAATCTTATAAAGGATACCAGCTATCAGATAAATCTGCCCACATAAGATTTTCATTATCTCCAAATGGTTTCCATGCGGGTATCGATCAAATAGATGGTGAAAAATATATTGATCCGTTTTCAAGTAAAAATACAGATGACTATATTGTGTACAATGTTCGTGATCACAACCCTGATACCTACAAAGGAGTGGATCTTTGTGGTGTGGATGATGTAGACAGGTCACATTCCATTGTAAACGGACCGGCTTCAAGATTTGCGGGAGAAGTGGAATTAAGAGAGTATAAAATGGCGATGGCCTGCACAGGAGAATGGGGTGTAAAAAGAGGCACTGTGGAAAAATGTTTGGCTGACATAAATACTATGATGATTCGGATGAATCTCATTTATGAAACTGAAATGGCCATGAGATTTGTCATCATTGACGATAATGATAAGCTTATTTTTTTGAATCCTTTAACTGATCCTTATGAAGACTCTGATGAAGGAAAAAAATTGGTCGGACTCAATACAAGTAAAATTAACGCATTGATACCTTCATCATCTTATGATATCGGACACGTATTATCTGTATGTTTTGATATTGGGGGAGTGGCACAAGGTGGATCAGCCTGCCAGTCCAATAAAGGCAATGGAGTCACATGCAACAATAATAATGATCTGACCAGTATTGTTACAAGAGTTTTGGCACATGAGGTGGGTCACCAGTTTGGAGCATCTCATACGTGGAATATTTGTACCTCCTCAGCGGATCAAAGGGCACCGGGAACCGCCTTTGAGCCCGGTAGTGGCAGCACCATCATGTCTTATGCAGGTACTTGTGGTACAGATAATGTCGTAACAAATGAAGATGCATATTTTCACGTGGGATCATTGGATCAGATGTATGAAAAAACCACAACAGGTGGTAATGCATATACCTGTGCGGACAAAATTGCCACCGGTAATCATTTTCCTGTCCTTAGTATGCCTGTCAAAAGTTATGTGATTCCCGTTTCTACTCCGTTTGAATTAAGTGCATCTGCCACAGATGAA
>JACMLK010000427.1 GCA_014379665.1 Saprospiraceae bacterium
GAAGATCAGAATTATTGGGAAAGACATAGTGACGTCTGAAGATCATATTATACAACCCTTATGGTTTCCGGTAGTTTTTAATTATTCACATCATTATTAATATATTACTATTAATTGTAATATATTTGACCATAAAATAAAATTAAAATAAGTTTATGTCAAATCAAGCATTCAGAGTACAGGGAAACGCCAGACTTTCAGGTTCCATACAACCGCAGGGAGCCAAAAATGAAGCGTTACAAATAATTAGTGCGGTGCTGTTAACAGATAAAAAAGTAACGATAAAAAATATACCTGATATTCTGGATATCAGAAAACAGATTGAATTGTTGAAAGGTCTGGGCGTAAAAATAGAAAAACTGGGACTTAACGAATATACTTTTCAGGCTGATGACATAGACACACAACATCTATCATCTAATGTGTATCAGGAAAATGCGAAAAAAATCCGAGGATCTGTTATGTTGCTCGGGCCACTCTTAGCCAGATTTAAAAAGGCTTATCTTCCAAAACCGGGAGGAGATAAAATAGGCAGGCGTAGGTTGGATACTCACTTTCTAGGATTTCAAAAACTTGGGGCTTCCTTTAATTATAATGAAGAAGGGGATCAGTTTTTTATTGGAGCCGATAGACTCAAGGGTTGTTATATTCTGATGGATGAAATCTCTGTTACAGGTACTGCCAATGTATTGATGGCGGCTGTAATTGCTGAAGGAATAACCCAAATTTATAATGCCGCTTGCGAACCATATCTGCAGCAACTTTGTAAAATGCTGATAAGTATGGGAGCCAGGATATCCGGTGTTGGATCAAATTTACTAACAATCCATGGAGTTGAAAGTCTGGAAGGCACCGAGCATACTATTCTCCCTGATATGATCGAAATTGGCAGTTTCATAGGAATGGCTGCAATGACACAGAGTAGTCTGACTATTACTAATGTGTCTGTGCCTAATCTTGGAATTATCCCGAATACATTTGAGAAGTTAGGAATTCAGATTGACATTCAGGGAGACGATTTGTATATACCTGCCCAGGATGTTTATGAGATTCAAAGTTTCATTGACGGATCAATCATGACTATCTATGATTCCCCTTGGCCGGGATTTACACCCGATTTATTGAGTATTATATTGGTAGTATCGATTCAGGCAAAAGGTAGTATTTTAATCCATCAAAAGATGTTTGAAAGCAGGCTGTTTTTTGTGGATAAACTTATAGATATGGGAGCCCAGATCATACTTTGTGATCCTCATAGAGCCACTGTCATCGGAATGGAGCGAAAATCTCAATTACGTGGTATTCACATGAGTTCACCGGATATAAGGGCTGGTGTATCCTTGTTGATTGCAGCAATGTCAGCAAAAAGCGAAAGCATGATTTTTAATATCAATCAGATAGACCGTGGATATCAGGATATTGATGGAAGACTCAACGCTTTGGGTGCACAGATCGAGCGGATAGATGAGTGATTTCCAATTTAATATAATCTGAAACTAATGCTTTTAACCTACCAGTGATGTATAAGCCTCTGCGCTTAACAATCCATTAAGATCATCCGGGTTTGTGATCCTGATTTTGATGATCCAGCCATCTCCGTAAGGGTCTTCATTGATTAGACCGGGATTGTCTCCATCAGCTTCATCCAGTTTGTTATTAAACTCAAGAATTTCTCCGGATACCGGCATAAACAAATCTGAAGTTGTTTTTACAGCTTCAACAGTACCAAAAATTTCGTCTTTTGCTATTGTCTCTCCTACTGTTTCTACTTCGACATAGACTAACTCGCCCAGTTCACTTTGAGCAAAATCAGTAATACCTATGTAAGCTTCATCACCTGTCACACGAATCCACTCATGCTCTTTGGTGTATTTTAAATCACTTGGATAATTCATTTGTTTATTATTTGTTATAAAGGGTCAGTTGAATCTTTTTGTAAAATTAATCAATTATTTGAAGCAAGATATTTTTTAAGCCAGTCTGTGGTGATAGATTTAGGTCTTTCCAATGGAAGCCCTAAAGCTCTGTCCCAGCATAGTCCTGCGCATACACCCAATGCTCTGGATACTCCGAACAATACCGTATAATAATTATACTCTTTGAGTCCATAATGAACCAACAATGCTCCCGAATGAGCATCTACATTAGGCCATGGATTTTTAACCTTTCCCAATGCACCAAGGATTTCAGGAACCAATTCAAAAAGATCCCAAACGATCTGGACAATTGGATCATCCTTTATGTTTTCTTCGGCAAAACGTTTCTGAGCAATAAATCTTGGGTCGGGTTGTCTGAGTACTGCGTGTCCATATCCCGGGACAACTTTTCCTTCTGCCAACGTATCATTGATATATTTTCTGATCTGGTCTTTGGAAGGGCTATTGGTGCCTAATTCATCAATCATTTCAAATATCCATTTGATCACCTCTTGATTTGCAAGACCATGTAATGGTCCTGCCAAGGCATTCATAGATCCACTAAATGAATAATAGACATCACTAAGTGTTGAACCTATCAGGTGCATCGTATGGGCAGAAGCATTTCCACCTTCATGATCTGCATGAATGGTAAGATAAAGCCTCATCAAGGCAAGAAAATCTTTTTTGTCAAAACCCAGCATATGAGCAAAATTCCCACCCCAGTCCATCTCTTTTTTTGGGGCAATATGTGCGCTGTTGTGAAATGATCTTCGATAAATATATGCTGCTACTCTTGGAAGTTTGGCAATTAAATTCATAGAATCTTCATACATCACATCCCAATAATCATTTTTATTCATGCCCTCTTCGTACTTCCTGGCAAAAATACTTTCAGATTGCATGGCGAGCACAGCAATGCTGAGTTGGGTCATTGGATGAGTATCTATAGGTAATGCCTCCAGTGTGTCAAATACATGCTGCTCTACATTACTTCTATTGTTCCATTCTCCTGATAACCAATTTACTTCTTCTAAAGTAGGAATTTCACCTACCATCATCAGCCAAAAAAGACCTTCAGGAAGTGGTTCCTTCCCGTTTGGTATTCTTGGGAGCATTTCCCTTAACTGTGGTATATTATAACCCCGGAATCTAATGCCTTCTTCAGGGTCAAGAGAAGAGGTATCCCAAATCATACTCCTCACACTTCGCATGCCACCAATGAGTTGTTCTACCGTGACTTCATCCACCTTATTCTCTCCGTAGTCTTTTAATATTGTTTTAATTTCAGCTTTGAGGGAAACTGATTTTTGATAAAATTTTTCCTTTAATGGATCCATGTTCGGGGATTATTTCTTAATTAGTTTTAGAGTATGATTAAAATTCCATTATTTGTCTGCAAGCGGCAATTTTTATTTTATCCATCGTTATATTTTTTCGCCGTAGCTTCAGGCTACGCCTGCAAAACAAGCCTTGTCTAAAATTAAAAGTTGCTCGCTTTCGCTCAAACATGAAAATTTAAACATACTCTTATATGTTTTGACCAATTATACTGACAACTTAACAAAGATCTTTAGCTATAGATTCAAAACTTGCGCTAAAATACTAAAATAAATTTGATATTAAATTTTATGCCGACGAGATTTTATTTTGCAAAAAAAATCTGTCGCTATTATAAAGACGATTAATGTCTTTAACGACAAGCTTCGCTTCGTCATTACTCAAAATCAACAATGTGAGATCAGATTTTGCAAACCAATTTAACAATGAACAATGAACAATGAACAATGAACAATGAACAATGAACAATGAACAATGAACAATGAACAATCGAACAATGAACAATGAACAATGAACAACGAATTACGAATTGAATTCATAAAGAAAGTTCATATTTTCTCAAATTTTGGGTACGTCAAATGGACTATTAGGAAATCATGTCAGATGAAATAATATTTCTGTAAGGTCTGGAATTTGATATTACCTTTATAGCTGAATATTTTCACTTTATGACAAAAATAAAATCATCATTTCTGACCGTTTGGGAGAAGGCATATCATGAACTAAACGTAAAACAAAAGGAAGCAGTAGATACTCTGGAAGGACCAGTTATGACCATCGCTGGTCCGGGGACGGGTAAAACACAGCTTCTGGCAGTGCGTATCGGTAATATTCTCTTAAATACGGACATATTTCCGCACAATATCCTTTGTTTGACTTATACAGATTCAGGTGCAATATCTATGAGACAGAGATTGGAATCGTTTATTGGCCCGGAAGCTTTTAATGTCAACATCTATACCTTCCATGCTTTTTGCAATAATGTAATCAAGGAGAATCTCCAGTATTTTGGAGATTTCAGAGAGCTTCAATTGGTTTCAGATATAGAAGAAGCTGATGTATACAGAGAGTTGATCAATAGTTTTGACGACAAACACCCTCTTAAGAGGTATAAAAGTGATGAGTATTTTGAGGCCCGACGATTGAAAAACCTGTTCACTATCATGAAGCAGGAAAAATGGACAATTGAAAAAATCAGAAATGCACATAAAGCGTATAAAGACATTTTACTCGACCCATTGAGATCACCACATGTCTATAAAAAAAGAACTACTGATAAAAATTCAGGGGAAGTTCATGAGGTTGGTGATCTGAAATTAAGTATTATTAATAAGGAATTGGAAAAGTATGAAAAAAGTGTAGCAGCAGCAAATGAGCTTTCCAATTATGATAAAATACTCGCTTCAAGAGAGCGATTTGACTATCATGATATGATTTTATGGGTCATAGAAAAATTTAAAAATCATGACGAATTGCTTGGAAAATATCAGGAAAGATTCCAGTATTTGCTTGTAGATGAATATCAGGACACTAATGGTTCTCAAAACGAATTGCTCTTTTTGCTTGCAGATTACTGGGACCGTCCCAATCTTTTTATTGTAGGTGATGATGATCAGAGTATATTCAGATTTCAGGGCGCGAATATGAATAGTATTCTTGATTTTAAGAATAAATACAACCCAAAGGAAATAGTACTGAGTGAAAATTACCGGTCCAGTCAAAAAATCCTTGACAGAGCAAAAATTCTCATTGAGAATAATGAAGAAAGGCTGGTAAATAAGTTTCCCTATCTCATAAAAGATCTTACTGAATCAAGAAAAGAAAAGCCTGCTTTTTCACCGGAACCTCAGATTATAGAATACTTAAATGAAGCTCAGGAGGAAACGGGTATCATCCATAAAATATTGGAGCTCAACCAAAATGGTGTGGCGCTGAAGAACATTGCTGTTCTATACACCAGGCATAAGAATATCGAAAATCTGGTCAGGTACTTTTTGCAAAATAAAATTGCTGTCAATGTAAAGAAAAGAGTTAACGTACTTTTTGAAAATGAAGTTTTCAGAATTACCAATATCCTTGAATATCTGGATAACGAGTTTAACAGACCTCACAGTAGTGAAGACCTGCTTTTTGAAATCATGCATTATGATTTTTTTGACCTTGACGCGCTGGATATAGCATCTATTGCACTTTTCTGCAGAAAGAGATCAGATACAGATGATAACAAATCTCAGTACAACAAATGGCGTGAAGTCATAAGTGATATCAACCAAATTAAGGAAGCCGGAGTCAAAAATATTGAAGCAGTACTCAGCGTTTCGAATACTTTGGAATCGTGGCTGAAGGACATCATGAATGTTACCATTCAGACACTGATAGAAAAAATACTTACCGAAAGCAATATGCTTCACAGAGTACTTAGAAGTCCGGATAAATCCTGGAAACTTCAGTTGATCAACACTTTCTTCGATTTTGTAAAAAATGAAAGTGCCAAGGTAAAGCAACTCTCATTGAAACAAATGGTTGCACTTGTTAATCTGATGAGGGAGACTAATATTGAGTTGCCTGTTTACCGTATCATTTCTAACGAAAACGGCATTAATTTCATGACGGTTCACGGGGCAAAAGGACTTGAGTTTGATCATGTATTTATGATGAGGGGCAACCAGAATATGTGGGAAGACAAAAAAGGAAGAAATGACAATTATTCCTTCCCGCCTTCACTTGTCAAATCTACCTCAGAAAACAGTCAGGAAGACGACAGACGATTGTTTTACGTTGCTTTAACCAGGGCAAGAGACTTTTTATACATTAGTTATCCTGAAAAAAATGAAGAAGAAAAATCTGTGCCTTTCAGTAAATTTATTGCAGAAATAAAACATGAACATAATGAAGTTGTCAAAGCCAGAGTGGCAGATGAAGATGTGTTGACTTACAAATCCGAACTTATGAAGTATAAACAAGGAGAAGTAAAACTGATAGACAATGAACTTGTAGACAAAATTCTTTCAAATTTCAAAATAAGCGCCACAAGTCTCAACAAATACCTTAAATGCAAACTTGC
>JACMLK010000428.1 GCA_014379665.1 Saprospiraceae bacterium
AGTCTGCTATATAAAGGCAACTGTTATACATCATAATACTGTTTCAACCAGTATGGGAACCCCTACCGGTAAACTTAGATTTACTACTGTAGTAGATGGCGTAACCCGCGAATATTATGTACATGTACCCACAGGCTATACAGGCAATTCATCTGTTCCGATGGTATTTATGTTGCATGGAACAAGCGGTGACGGAGAAAAATTTTATGACAATAAAGGCTGGAAAGAAATTGCTGAGCAAGACAATTTTATTGCGGTGTTTCCTTCTTCAATGAGATACAGGATCATTGAAGGCACTGACGAATACAAAACCACTACAAAATGGAACGTTACCCCTGATGCAAACTTTGTATTTCAGCCGGGTGAAAAAGGGCAGGACGACATCAAGTTTCTCAGAAAGGTGATCATAGAGATGGAAGGCAGATATAATATTGATGCTGCCCGTATTTATTTAAATGGTTTTTCCAACGGAGGGCAGATGGCATCAAAATGCGCGATAGAAATGAGCGATGTGCTGGCTGCTGTAGCAGGAAATGCGGGCTCTTTTTATCTTGACACTACCTATATACCAAAAAGAAAACTCCCGGTATTGTTTCAGATAGGTGACAGAGATTATGGTCCGGAGAATACAGGGCAAGGTATTCCGATGAGTTATCTGGATACTTTGATCAGTACCGACAACCTGGCTTACCTTAATGGAAACCATCATGATATTGCTTTGGCACATATTAATAATTTCAACCTGCATTCTGATTTTGTGATTACCGGGGATAGTAATGTAGCACTAATAGCCACGTTTCAGCCGCGCACACCGGGACCGGGCACCGGGTATGAATTCCATTTCATTCTGGTCAAAAATCTTGCCCATATTTATCCCAATGGAAACAACCATATCCTGAATGCCCCCAGGGTGCATTGGGAATGGATGAAAAATTACAGGTTGGAAAACACACAGGATTCTGCACGATACCAACTTACCGTGGAGTCAGGTTATGGTTCAGGTTTGTACGAAGCAGGAGATACTGTTCATATCTGGGCTGAACATCCAAAAAATAATAATACTTTCGAAGTATGGAGTGGTGATCATATCTTTACTGAGGATAGAAAAAACTGGCATACTACTTTTGTAATGCCGGACAGAAATGCCATTATCAGTGCTCAATACATCGAACTACCTGCCGATCTGGAGTATAAAAAATATATGATACAGGGTGCACTGTCGAATAAAACGGTATATGCATACTTTCCACCGAAAGATCGTATCAAAGGTGTGGTCTGGTTTTTTCAGGGTGGTAGTGGCAGAGGGTTTGGATGGCTGACCAACACTGATCAAAGACACCTGGTGGACATGATGGTAGCAAATGACTACGGTATTATAACCATGGACGCTGAAGATGTGACCCAACAAATGGATCTGAACAACAGTGGTGAAATCGAATATGATTACAGACTTGATACGCTCTTAAATCCTGACCTTCAAAATGTCAAAATTGTAAAACAATATTTCATTGATCACAATGCATTCGGTGATCAAACACCACAGATTTCCTGTGGTTTCTCATCCGGTGGATGGTTTGCTGAGGTGCTGGCAGCTGTATACGGTTGGAGAGCCAGTCTCAGCCACAATACGCCTGGTATTGGTGTCGTCGCTGATCAAAGCTTAATTCCCCATTATCAAAACAATAGCCAAAATGATAATGGCCCAAATATAGGACTTGAAGGAAATATCAACGCCTATAATAATTTCCTCAAATATCAAAACAGAGAAGTTTGTTCCGGCTGGATCCTGCAACAACCACAACCTTTACATGCTCAAAGGTTTGCCAGAATAGAAGGAGTGTCTGTTGCACAATCACAGAACATCTTTAATCTTATGAAACAGGCCAATATGCTTGATGATAAAAATTATTTGATAGTTTCGCCTTCTGTTATTGAAAACGCATATGAAAATAACCCTCAAAATTTTCCGCTGCTGCAGGCTTTTCCTCAAAGTGTGGTTGAAAATATTTTTGAACAGTTGAAAGTGATTTATACTTTTCATATTTTTAGAGCTGATTAT
>JACMLK010000429.1 GCA_014379665.1 Saprospiraceae bacterium
ATAGGGGCAAATTAATTTATTCGGCAAATTGGGATAATTATGAAAAAATTAAGTTTTGGGCCGATCTTGATTTTGTGGGCATTAGTTGTTATTTTCCGTTGACTGATGCTAAAACACCTACACTAAATCTTCTAAATAAAGAATGGAAACCAATTATTAAAAAGCTTAAATCATTTTCAGCATTACAACAAAAAAGAATAGTGTTTACTGAATATGGATACATGTCTGTTGATGGATGTGCAGGCAAAGCATGGGAAATAGAAAAAAAAGTATCAACCCTCAAAATTAACCAACAGGGTCAAAGCAATGCATATGATGCTTTATGGTCAAATCTGCATCATGAAGATTTTTGGGGTGGTGGATTTCTGTGGAAATGGTTTCCTGACGGAATGGGGCATGAGGGATATCCTGAAAAAGATTACACGCCTCAGGACAAGACAGCTGAAAGTATTATTAAAAAGTGGTTTGAAAAAAACAGCATAGAACCCTGATATGATTTTAGTAATAGATAACACTAAAGATTTAAGAACGTGGATTAATTTCAATAAAAAAAAGGATGCAACTATAGGCTTTGTACCTACTATGGGTTCACTTCATGAAGGACATATCACCCTAACCCAAAAAAGCAAAAAGCAAAATACATTTACTATTGTATCTATATTTGTCAATCCAACGCAATTTAATCACAAACAAGATCTGATAAAATATCCCAGAACCCTCGGCGCAGACCTTGAAATGCTTAAACCAACCGGTGTTGATATCGTATTTGCTCCTTCTGTATTTGAAATTTATCCAAAAGGAAACCATTATGGAGCAGATATTAACCTGGGTGGACTGGACAAATACATGGAAGGGGCCTTTCGTCCAGGGCACTTTAAGGGAGTAGCTCAGGTGGTTAAAAGATTGCTGGAAATTGTTACCCCGGACAGACTTTATATGGGGCAGAAAGATTTTCAGCAATTTACCATAATAAATTACATGCTTAAGAATCTGAAGATAAATACAAAACTCATAGTCTGTCCCATCATAAGGGAATCAAATGGTCTGGCTATGAGTTCCAGAAATGTAAGATTGTCACCGGAAACAAAAGAGAAAGCATCTGTAATATATAAAACGCTCAAAGCGGTTAAAAAATATCAACATACTAAAAGTATCACCGAATTGTGTCAATATGGAATAAAAAAACTTAGCGTTAAACCCTTCAAACCTGAATATCTGACCATTGTGGATGGGCATACGCTGCACCCAATAACAGATATAAACAATTCAACCTATGCAGTCGCTTGCCTGGCTGTCTGGGCTGATGATGTCAGACTGATTGATAATATCATCCTGAAGAATGAAATTTAAATATTTTTGATCAATCTTCTTCCTATAGAAATTTATCTATTAATAATTTTCTTTTATAAATTTTCTCAACATAGTCAGGGCATAGACCGTTGCGATTTCAATGTTTTTTCCTCTGTCTTTTCCTGCTCTTAAAAGATATGTTATCTTAATATCTGTGTTACCGGCGCATATCCAGATAGTCCCTATTGGTTTTTCAGGAGAACCTCCGTCCGGACCCGCAACCCCGGTAGTGGCCACCGCCACGTCCACTTCCAAAGTATGCAATGCACCATCAACCATTTCAATAACTGTCTGTTCGCTCACCGCACCTTGATGCTCCAAAGTGGAACTTTTGACTTTCAGGATATTCCTTTTTACTTCATTGGAATAGGATACGACGCTTCCTATGTAATATGCGGAAGAACCGGCGACGGACACAATCCTGCTTGCCACTGACCCTCCTGTACAGCTTTCTGCCGTTCCGATTTTAAGTCCCTTTTCTTTACAAATAGAATATATTTCCTTTTCCAGGGAAGAGTCATCATATCCATAAATAATATCTGAGAGTCTTTCACTTAAAGCAGCTGTGTAATGATCTACAGTTTTTTGTATAGATTCCGTTTGATCTCCACTGGCACTCAATCTTAATCTTACCTGTGCCAGAGCCGGCAGGTATGCTATTTTCAAATATTCAGGAAAATCAGCTACTATGTCGCTGATTTTGTCTTCGATGATTGTTTCGCCTGCACAAGAAGTCAGGATAGTTTTGTGTATGATCGTATTTCCGGAAAGTGCCGATAGCCATGGAATTACTTCTTCAGTCATAATAGCCTTCATTTCATAGGGGACCCCCGGCATAGAGATAATCGTTTTGTCTTTGTGATAAAATAGCATGCCAGGCGCTGTGCCCATACTATTGTTTAAAATTTTAACGCCGTGAGGCATAAGACACTGGTCATGATGAGATGTTGACATGGGTATTCCCCTCCGTTCAAACATTTTGGTAATCTTTTCAAAAGTTTCCTCATGAAAAAACATTTCTACCCCTAAAAAATCTGCAATAGCTTTTTTGGTTATATCATCCCTGGTAGGACCGAGACCCCCTGTTATAAAGACAATGTCTGTTTCATTCAAAATCTGGGCAAGCACAAGTACAATATCTTCATGCCGGTCACTCACCGTACAAATTTTTCTAATTTCAATACCCGTTTCAGACAAGATTTGTCCAAGCCAGGCAGCATTGGTATCTACTACCTGACCTATCAGGATTTCATCTCCTATAGTAATTATTCCGGCTTTCATATAGTTGGGATTGACCTTAATAATGTATTACAAACCTCCGTCACCATCACTCATCAAACCGCGGTTAATAAAAGTTAACAGAGGTTTAAACGTAGTCAAGGTTTCAACAAGATAAGGGATCAGGTCCACAGTAGTAAGCATCGCATTGGGTATGGGCCTGGATACAGTAAAACTTTTTTGTTTCAGATATTCGATGGCCGGATCCTCTGCTTCGTATCCTTTAGGTGGTCTTGATAACTTTTGACCCTCCTCAATATCAAATGCTCCAAAAGTTTTCTTAAAAGCTGAATCTGAAAGTATGTCCTCCAGGTCCTTATGAAAATTATGGATTTCCTTACGTACTTTTGCCAACAGCGGAGCTTCAGGCGACCAAAGTCCACCACCCGCAAAGGACTGACCATCCTCTATATGCACATAATAAGCAGCTAGTTGCATTTTCTTACCGTATGGATGCAATGCAATTCCAAGATTTGTTTTGTACGGAGTTTTGTCCTTTGAAAACCTGATGTCTTTATTTATTCTGAATATGCAATCTTTTGGTGAAAGCATATCCAATGATGAATCTTTTTTTTTCATTTCATCTAAAATATCCGCGGCAAGTTTCAGATAATCAGCTTTGACTAAATCATATCTCTTGCGATTTTTGTCAAACCACTCTTTATGATTGTTAAGATTAAGTTCTTTTAAAAATTCAAGGGTTGCGGGTTGTAACATAGGTTATCTTATTGGTATATTTAGTAAAATTTTCTATAAAGATTTAATTAAATTGAATTGGAGTGAACGGAAATAATTATACTTTTTACCAAAATATTGAACTGAAAACAACGTAAAGAAGTGCATTGTTTTGGCATTTTATACTTATCCTGTGTTTAGAAAAGCCTTAATGGCATCTTTTGCAAAATCAGTTAAAATTAACCTTCCGCTTATTTCTGCTCTACGCTCAAGAAGTTCGTCCCAATGATCAGTACCTTCCCAAAATACCTGTTTTAACTGCAATATCGCCTCAGGGTTTTTCTTTACCAGCTCCGCTGTGAAATATTCGATATACGCATCGAGCTGTTTAATATCTTCGAATACTTCTGTGAACAATCCTTTTTGTTTGCCCCAATCCGCTGTCTGCCATTCTGTGGCATTTATCGCCATTTGACTGAACGCTGAAAGACCGATTTTACGCTCGACCGCAGGTCCGATAACAAATGGCCCAATGCCGACTGCCAGTTCAGAGAGCCTGACGGAAGCATATTTTGTAGCCATACAGTAATCACAGGCAGCAGCAAGTCCTACACCCCCTCCTACTGCTTTACCGTGTATCCGGCTGATGACCATTTTAGGACATTTCCTGATGGCATTGATGACATTGGCAAACCCCAAAAAAAACTTCTTACCCGTTTCAAAATCCTGAATAGAAGCAAGTTCTGTAAAACTTGCTCCCGCACAGAATGAACGCTCTCCCTCACTTTTCAGTATAATAAGAATAGTTTGATCATCAGTTCCTGCCTGATGTATGTGAAATACCAGTTCGTTGAGCAGTTGTCCGGGTAAAGAGTTTTGAGCCGGATGATAAAACTCTATAGTAGTGATGTGATTTTGGAATGTAGATGTGATACGACCTTCTGACATGTTTTTTTTATTAATCTTTTACTTCTGTCTTCATCTTTACCATCGTCAATATCGTTGCAATAGCCACTGTCTCCTCTGTTTCATCGTATACATCCACTAACCACTTAACGATGCCTTTGGTATAATCTTCGTCTTCTCTTTTTTCCTGTGCCACTTTTTCTTTTACGGTCAGTCTTACTCCAATGGTCATACCCGGATAAACAGGCTTGGTGAACCGACATTCCTCGAGACCGTAATTTAACATCACTGGCCCTTTGGCAGCATCTACAAAAAGTCCGGCTGCTGCAGATAACACAAAATATCCATGCGCCACACGCTGAGTAAATGGAGTGCCTTCAAGTGAAGTAGCATCTGTATGAGCATAAAAATGGTCCCATGATACATTCGCAAAATTAACGATATCAGCATCCGTCACCGTGCGTTTATGAGTAATCAATGTTTCTCCGATTTTGAGTTCTTCAAAATATTTTTTGAATGGATGTTTGATTTCTTCTATATACCTTCCGCCGTATTGATATTGTTGGGTTATATAGGATAAAGTAGTAGGAGAACCCTGGATGGCACATCGTTGCATATAGTGTTTTATACCGCGCATTCCACCCATTTCTTCCCCTCCTCCGGCACGACCCGGCCCTCCGTGAACCAGTAATGGCATGGGTGATCCATGTCCTGTGCTTTCCTTTGCCGATTCCCTGTTCAATACCAGGATTCTCCCGTGGTGAGTGGCTGCATTAATGACATATTCCCCGGCTATTTTGTCATCAAAAGTTACTATAGTACTACAGAGTGACCCTTTACCTTTTCGGGCAAGTTCAATAGCTTCGTCCATATCTTTGTAGGGCATGAGGGTAGATATCGGGCCAAAAGCCTCAATCTCATGGCTCCCCAATTTATTAAACGGATCATCGTTACGCAATAAAACCGGTGCCATATAAGCACCTTGCCCCTTAGTACCATGACTTACTTCAAACCCTTCCGGATCCCCATATACCAATTGAGAATATGACATCAGTTCAATCAGTTTTTCTTTCACTTCCCTGACCTGTTCCAAACCTGCGAGCGCACCCATTCGCACACCTTCATTACGCGGATCACCTATTGATATTCCTGTTAAAGCCTTGCCAATGGCTATTTGAGCTTCTTCAAGAAATGCATCAGGAACCATTATTCTTCTGATCGCTGTACATTTCTGACCGCATTTCACTGTCATTTCTTTACGCACTTCTTTGACGAAAAGATCAAATTCATTCGTGCCTGGAGAAGCATCCAAACCCAGAATAATGCAATTAAGTGAGTCAGCTTCCATGTTAAAGGGGACAGCTTCCCGGATGATATTTGGATTGGACTTAAGTTTGATACCGGTAGTGGCAGATCCGGTAAATGTGACTACATCCTGATAATTGACATGATCCAGGAGCGTCCGTGCATTTCCACATATGAGTTGAAGTGAACCTTCCGGTAAAATTTGGGATGCAATAATATCTTTAACCATCGCCTCAGTGAGGAATGAAGTCAGCGTAGCAGGTTTTACTATCGCAGGCATCCCTGCCAGCCAATTGACCGCACATTTTTCTAGCATTCCCCAGATCGGGAAGTTGAAAGCATTGATATGCACAGCAACACCCTCTTTGGGTACGAGGATATGATGACCTATAAAAGTACCTCCTTTGCTGAGACCTATCGGTTCACCTTCTGTATAGTAGGGAAGATCCGGAAACTTTCGCCGGAGACTTGCATTCGCAAATAGATTGCCAATACCCCCTTCTATATCAATCCAGGAGTCTACACGCGTCGCTCCGGTTTTATAACTTATTTCGTAATATTTTTCTTTGCGATCCATAAGATACAAAGCCAATGTTTTGAGCATACGACCTCGCTCCTGAAATGTCATCTTACGCAGATTTTTGTTACCGACTTTACGTCCGTAAGCAAGCATCCCGGCAAAATCCAATCCGTTACTGCTTGCCATTGCTACTTCTGCTCCCGTACTGGCATCGTAAAGCATTTGACCTTCTCCTGTGCCTTCTACCCATCTGCCAAGTGCGTAATTATGTAAGTTCATTTGATAACTGATTTAGTAAGGTGTGGCGAAGATATGGATTATTGATAAAATAGTGATTCAGTTATCTTTAAACTTAAATAAAATGAATATTCATCATGTCATTATTCAATGATGATCAGTCATATTATTATTTTATACAACGACAGTGTACATATTATTTATCTGCCTTGTGATTGGTGATAATCTGTTATAAGGCGCCAATTTTAAATATTGGACTACCTGTTTTTTGATATTGGAAACCATAATATCTGAATTGCAGTTTAGCTAGATCGGGAGAAGTAAAACCACCTTTTCCATCAGGACAAACTACAGTTAATCTTAATCTCCTGAGTTTACCGTCTTTAAAAAATTCTGACTGTAAATAATCACAGGTATAGCCTAATGAATCAAGTTTACCAAACATGGATTCCATCTCACCTTTTGTTGATTGATGCGACAATTTCACCAACGCATAACCATCAGAAAACTCAAAGATCGTTGGAAGTTCTTTTGGTTGGCAGGAAGAAAGCACCAACAGGAGACAAATTATTAATGTGTTTTTCATTATTTTTTGTGTCATTAAATGTTCAAATATATATATTTCTTTA
>JACMLK010000430.1 GCA_014379665.1 Saprospiraceae bacterium
GTATGATGCGTAATACCGGGGAACAGTCTCTAATATGATCACGATGATACTCATCATAATCATGATCAGTAATACGATATCAAAAAGCTTACCTGGCGTAGTTTCTGCTTCAAAAATAATTTCATGGAGTTTAACTCTAAACGGCGAAAAACCTTCAGGTTTGCGTTTGAGTTCCTCCTTTCCGAAGATGTCCTTCATTACTCTACGTATTCTTTTCGGAAAACCAGCGCAAACAGATTGTTTTCTAACTGGAGATAACCATGTTCATAACAAAACCGATATACTTTTCCGGTTTTAGTTTTGTATTCGTTGGTAAAATATGAAAATTTAAATCCTTCATCAAGCAGCGCAGTTTTGGTAACGGTAGACTTTCCACTCGGGTTAAGGGCTTCAAGTATCCTTCGGTTTTTTCGCAAGATATTGTTGATATTCCGCATAAATTTATTCTGGTCAGTGTTTTGTTTGTTGGCATAAGATGTACGACACTGATCGCAACAGAATTTTTTATCTTTTCTTCCGTCAAAGGCATCACCGCATTCTATGCATTTTCTTTTTTCCATACCCGATAAATTTTATGTAAAGATAAAAAAGATAGAGTGAATGAGTAAAATAAAGTCAATAATTAAGTTGTCTCAAACTAAAAAGTATACATAGACTCATAATTGCGTTATGAAACAATTGTTTATTCAATTAAATCATAATATGTTCTAACCAAAAGAGCCATTGCCATGTATTAACCCTCATTTTACCTTATCTTTGCAAACAAAATTGATCCTTTATGCGTTTTTCGCAATACCATTTCGTGGATGAAATCAAGATTAACCTGGAGAAGCTGGGATTTAAAAAGCCTACAGATATTCAGTATAAGTGTATCCCCAATATACTGAGGGGTGAAGATCTGCTTGCCATTGCGCAAACGGGTACCGGAAAGACCGCTGCCTTTGCTATTCCCATCATTCATATACTCCACAGCAAGTTAAATACAAAAAGAGAAGACGGAATCAAATGTGTCGTCATGGTGCCCACCCGAGAGCTTGCAATCCAAATAAACAGTGTTTTTCAGACGATTGGAAAAAATACCAGGGTAAATTGTTTTTCAGTTTTTGGTGGCGTGGAACAGGGTGCTCAAATTGCAAAATTGGAAAAAGGTATAGATGTTCTGGTCACTACACCAGGTAGGATGTTTGACCTGGTAAGCCAGGGTTTTATCAAACTCAACAGGGTAGAAATATTGGTTCTTGATGAAGCCGATCACATGCTGGAAAGAGGATTTATCAAAGATATCAGGGATTTAATACGATTTTTACCCAAAAAGAAACAAACCTTATTTTTTTCGGCCACTATTGATGAAGAAATAAAGAATCTGGCCTATACCCTAACCCCAAACCCTATACGTATTCAGGTGTCACCAAAGGATCCGGTATCAAAAAATGTAAATCATTCTGTCATGTTTGTGGACATGGATGATAAAAGATTCTTTCTGGAGCGTTTGGTTAATGAAAATCCCGACAGCAAAATACTGGTCTTCGTAAGGACAAAAGTGAGGTGTGAGCGTGTGCAAAAAGCCATGGAACGTGTAGGTGTTAAATCCATTTTTATGCATGGTGGAAAAGAACAGGAAGACAGGATGGCCACCCTCAATGCTTTCAGAAGTGGTGAAGCCATGATGCTGATTGCCACAGATGTGAGTGCAAGGGGTATTGATATTCCGGATGTGGATTTTGTGATCAATTATGATCTGCCTGATCACCCTGAAGCTTACGTGCACCGTGTAGGACGAACCGGCAGGGGCACTAAAAAGGGTTTTGCCTATTCCTTTTGTGATAAAGATGAGGTTGGTTTGTTGTCAGCCGTGGAAGAATATATAGGTAAAAAAGTTAAAGTGATATCGATGCAAAAAGACGATTATAAAGAAATCACCGACCTGACCGTCACGAAAAAGATGGATCTAAATCAAATATTAATTGAATTGGCCCCCGTACCAAATAAAAGATACGGCAAAAAGAAGGCCAGGACAAAATAATCAACCGGATGTTTAAAACTACAGAAAAATGTTGCCGTAGGTGAAGTAAAGCACCGGTATTTCTACCTATTTTTGCCTGTCAGAAAAATATGAATCATATGCAGCGTAGAAAATTTATTCAGCAAACTTCCACTATAGGCATCATAGGCATCGCCTCTCAGGGATTTTCCATAGGTAAATTTGTCGGGACAGAAGAAAAAGTCCGTTGTGGTTTTATAGGTGTTGGTGCCAGAGGTCTGAGCACTTTATCGTTGGTTTTACTGAGAAAGGATTCTGTTGTCACTGCCATTTGTGATATTGACCCGATCACCACAGCCAAAGCCGTCAAAGCAGTAACCGAAGCAGGATATAAAAGCCCAACCTTATATACCGACGGAGAACATGCTTACAAAAAACTGCTGGATCAAAAGGATATTGATGTGGTCTTTATTTGTACCCCGTGGGAATGGCATACTCCTATGTCTGTGGATGCGATGAAAGCCGGAAAAGCAGTTGCCTGTGAAGTGGCTGGAGCTATGAGTATAGACGAATGCTGGCAAATGGTAAGGACATATGAACAAACACAAACTCCATTTATGATCATGGAAAATGTATGTTACAGACGGGATGTCATGGCTGTATTGAATATGGTAAGACAGGATGTATTCGGTGAGATGATCCATCTTGAAGGTGGCTATCAGCACGATCTCAGGGAAGTCAAATTTAATGATGGGGTAAATTATTACGGAGGTGGGGTGGAATTCGGGGACAAAGGTTATAGTGAAGCCAAATGGCGCACTGCTCATTCCTTAAACAGAAACGGAGAACTGTATCCCACTCACGGCATCGGACCTGTAAGCAGTTTTATTAATATAAACCGGGGGAATAGATTTGAATATCTTACTTCTATGGCTTCAAAAGCACGTGGTCTGCATAAACACATCACTGATCATCCCAAAGGCGGAATGAATCATGCAAACGCAAAAGTCGATTTCAAATTAGGTGATGTAGTGACCACCAATATCAAAACTGCCAATGGAGAAAGCATCACACTCACCCACGACACCAATCTGCCCCGACCATATTCTCTAGGATTCAGGGTACAGGGTACCAAAGGAATCTGGATGGATGTCAATAAATCCATGTATATAGAAGGTAAAAGTGAACCCCACAGGTGGGAGTCTGCTGATGCATATTCAAAAACATATGATCATCCACTTTGGAAAAAATACGAAAATGACGCTTCGGGAGCAGGACACGGCGGGATGGACTGGTTTGTTTTAAATGCATTCATCGAGGCTTACAAAAGAAAAGACCCGATGCCTTTAGATGTCTATGATCATGCCAGTTGGGCTGTGATCACCTGCTTGTCAGAACAATCCATCTCTTTGGGTGGTGAACCCCAATCTTTTCCTGATTTTACGGATGGAAAATGGATGTCCCGGAAACCTGTTTTTGCATTGGGTGAGGCCTACTGAGCTGCGCAGACTGATGGGATTCTCCTAACATTTAATGGCATACAACTTTCTATGCTTAGAGTAGTTTTATCTAGGTCAGCTGGAATAATTTAAATCATTTTTTCAAATGAATGAATAAATATCCCTACTTTTGAATATCAATTGATACTCATTGCGCCATAAATTTTAATGTAAATTCAGTAAAGCGTATAAGGGCTACAATTATCTTTAATCAACTGACATTCTGATATGAAATATATTTACCTAATCTTTGCCGTTATTCTAACCATATATGCTTGTAAGTCCATAAAACATTACAAGTTCAGAGAACTATATCAATCACACAACGAATTAATACATGGAACCGCCAGTCTGACTGAAAAACCTTTTTTAAAGATTCATTTGAAAAACGGTGGTGTATGTATTATGGATGATAAATGGAATTATGACAGCCTGACACATCATGTTGAAGGGCAAGGCAAAATGTATGATTTTAAAAGACAGGAACTTCAACAGGATGTATTCCATATAAGCATAGATAGTGTTCAGGTTTTTGAAACCAACACAAAACTCAAACCCGAAGGATCTATCAGGATGTTGACTATAACTATACTTACGGCGATGGATGTTGCACTTGGGATCGGTTGTCTTTTTGCACCAAAAGCATGTTTTGGTTCCTGCCCCACTTTCTATATCCATGAGGATAACGGACAAAGACTTGCAGATGCTGAATCTTTTTCCAATGCCATATTGCCTTCCTTGGCATATGTAGACATTGATGATATACGTTATGAAGCAACATCGGGTCAAAAGTTGAATATAAAAATGAAAAATGAAGCTTTGGAGACTCATGTGGTGAAAAAAGCAAATCTTGTCCTTATTCCAAAAACTAAAAATCAGGACGTTTTTATTAGCCCTGATGACAAATATTACATCACTGAAGGTCAATCCAAACTTCTGAGCGCCACCACTATGGATGGTGATATTACCCACTTGCTGGAAAAGCAGGATGGAATGGAAAGATTCAGTCTTGCAGACAAAAAAGATCTGGTCTCCGCAGAATCTATCATACTTGACTTTGATATTTCAAACCATACTAAATTAAAAGGATTAAAACTTTCATACCGGCAAACGATGATGACCACTTATTGTCTGTACAGTGCTTTAGGATATATGGGAGATGAAGTTGGGGATATTTTTTCTAAAATTGAATCTGATGCGAAGGCCAGTGAAAAAATGAAATCTATTTTTCATGATGCTTTAGGGGGTATTTCTATTTATGTGTACAATGACGTAACTAAACAATGGGTGTATGAAGGTGAAATATACGAAACCGGTCCTATTGCTTTTAATCATGAAATTTTACCACTCAAGACCAAATATCTGAATGACCGTATTAAAATAAAATTGGTGTTGAATAAAGGTCTTTGGCGAATTGATCACGTTGCACTTTATGATATTGTAAAAGAGGGGGAGCCGGTTTGTGTACCACCGTATCAATTAACAAAAAATGGAGTCATCAATGCGAATGATTTGGCATCTGTGATTGAGTCAGATAATTCAAATATCATCTCTATGCCAGGTGATGTGTACGGTTTAGCCTACTCGATTCCTGATGATAAAGAAAGTAACCGGACATTCAAAATTTTTCTGGAGACAGAAGGCTATTATCTGGAGTGGATGAGAAAAAGTTGGCTGAAGGATAAAAATTTACCCGCTTTACAACATATGATGAAAGATCCCAAAAGCTGGCTGACAAGTGAAACTTCCAATTACAAAAAATATGAACACGACATGGAAAACCAGTTCTGGAACTCCCGATGGACAAATGAACATAAATCATATGAATCGCTTTAAAGACAACACTTATGTACTTCAATCATTTTAATAAAAAACCAACCCTGTCAGAAATAAAATGCTGGCTTTTTATTATTCCAATTTTGTTATTATTTTCGTGTTCTTCCCATATTCCGATAGTAAAAAATACAGACAACTATCATCAAAGCCCTTTTGGCGGATTTATAGAACTAAATATAAAACGTAATAAGGCTAATTTAACTTTCAAAGGGGAACTTATTGCAGTAAATGAAAACAGGATTATGATTAGAACAATGACCGAAGGCCGTCCTGTCATTTCATATGCTAAAAAAGATATAGTCTCTTATAAAATTTATTATGCAAAAAATGAAAAAGAAGAATACAATATATGGGTTGTATTTAATTCGTTGTTGACATTGTCACATGGTTGGTGGTTAATTCTGACATTGCCATTAAATGCTGCCATTTTTGAGACAGTAAATACAAATAAAAAATCTGAATTCCGTTTTAATAATAAAGAGCTGTCTTATGATCAATTGTATTTATTTGCCAGATTTCCGCAGGGACTTCCATCATTTATAAAGACAGAATCCTGGGCAGAACTTAATGATTGATCTGTCGATCGTGTGTTGTGATGAATTAAGATAATATTGTATCATGAAAGTGTAAGTAACTTTTCATGTTTTACCTGAATTAAATAAATGAAATGGCATTCATAGACTATTATAAAGTTTTAGAAATAAATAAAACTGCAACGGAAACCGATATAAAAAAAGCTTACCGTAAGCTGGCCCGAAAATACCACCCCGATTTAAATCCAAATGACAAAAACGCAGAGAAGAAGTTTAAGGAAATTAATGAAGCCAATGAGGTATTGAGCAATCCGGAAAACAGAAAAAAATATGACAAATATGGCGAAGACTGGAAACACGGAGAGGAAATAGAAAAAGCAAGACAACAACAGCAGCACAGGAGACCTACGCATCAGGGTGGTGCGGGTGATTTTTCAGATGGCGACTTTTCAGAATTTTTTGAATCTATGTTTGGTGGTACATCATCCGGCCCACGTCAGAGTAAGGTAAATTTCAGGGGTCAGGATTATAGTGCTGAACTGACGCTTCCATTAAGTGAAGTGTATGTGACCCACAAAAGAACACTGACTGTAAATGGTAAAAACATCAGATTGACTATCCCAGCAGGTGTCAAAGACGGTCAGGTTATTAAAATCAGCGGTTTCGGCGGAGAAGGGGTCAACGGAGGACCAAAAGGAGATTTGAATATCAAATTCAATATACAAAACAATACCAAATTTAAACTTGACAGTGATAACCTGTACACTACGGTGGATCTGGATTTGTATAAAGCAATATTGGGTGGTGATATCACGGTTGACACATTTGATGGTAAAGTAAAACTGCAAATCGCGCCTGAAACCCAGAACGGGGCAAAGGTAAAACTAAAAGGCAAGGGATTTCCGGTGTATAAAAAAGATGGAATGTTCGGAGATTTGTATATCACCTGGAATATCACCATACCCAAAAATCTGACTGATAAAGAAAGGGAATTATTCAGCGAACTTCAAAAATTGAGAACGGTATGAGCATCAATAACCTTATAGCTTTGAATGAATTATGTGTTCATTATAAAGTAGAAACTTCGTTTTTCAAAAATTTGAATGACATTGGTTTGATAGAAATTCATACGATTAAAGAGACTTTATATATCGATCAGCAAAAATTAAATGACCTCGAAAAAATGATGAGATTACACCATGATCTGGAAGTAAATATGGAAGGTATTGATGTCGTTTTTAATCTTCTGCAAAAAGTATTTGACCTTGAGGCAGAATTAAACAAAGTCAAAAAAAGATTGCTTTTATATGAAGAAGGACCGGAATAGCCTGAGTTTGAAAATTAAGGAAATCCAATTTATGAGCTTTTGTTTGATCCCTCCGGGATCAGTGATTGGAGGGAAGCCTTTATTCTAACATAGTA
>JACMLK010000431.1 GCA_014379665.1 Saprospiraceae bacterium
GACGTGAGTGATAATTCATTCTATGGTAATGGTGAAGGTCGAAAATATTTTGATTATACATAAATAAAGAGTAGGGACGTATTGCATCCGTCCCTACTCTTTATTTATGCAGTCCCAATTCCTGGATAAATTATCTCACCACGATCACCGGAAGTGAACGTTGTCCGTCAGAGGTTTCAACCTGAAGCGTATAATTACCTGTTGGAAAAGATTTAACATTGATTGGTTCAAGGTGCTCAGTGAATGATTCTGAAATTGTTTTTGTATAAACAGTTTGGCCCAGCGTATTTATTAATCTTAGTTGGATGTCATGGTAGAAATGGCTGAATTCCATTTTCACATAGATCTTATCGGAAGTAGGATTTGGATAAATGGTAATGAGATTATCGGAAGGTAATTCAAATTTTGTGTTTGTTGTATCGGGATCTGAAAGGACGATTCGAACTAATGGTATAATATCATTTCCGGGAAAAATCCGGGTATCATTTGGATTTAATTCCCTGACTTCATAGTCTATGTTATTAAGATTGCCATCGAAGGAAAATCCAAACACTGAGAAATAAATCCGATCTGATACGAGTCCAAGTGAAAAGGCAGAGTCCATTGATAACTGAATCTGAGTATAATCCACTAAATCATTGGCTAACAAATGTAAATCAGGGCTAAACGTTGTAGAAGATTTATATTCGATCATCACTATGTATCCCTTATTTGCCTCTAATATGGTTGGGGCTCCGTGCTGATTTTCGTTTTCAATAATTGTATTTAGGAGAATGGAATCAAGTTCAAGACCGGAAAATGTATAAGTATTGTGTCCGATAAGGTTGCGCTCATTGCTTTGACAAATTTGATCATTATTATTATCTGTCCATTGGATCACATTAATATTTATAGTTTCACCCGCAAGATCTGAAGCATTCGCCACTCCCCAGGTTACATAATCAATCCTGGCATTTGAGGTTGGTCGAAAATAGTTTCCAAAAGTATATGAAGCAGGTAATCCATATGGACTTGCATTTGAGAAAGAGAGTGTTGTTTTATCTTTCTCAAGACTGAAAACATTTCCTCCTACTTTAAAAGAATAAGAAACCATGTTGTCATCCGGAAAAATGTCGAGTGAATCAAAGGTAAGAAGGTATATTGCGATGTAGTCTGCAGGATGCCTGGGTAAGTCAATTGGCTTTGGAAAAAACTTATATGCTGCATATGCATCAGGATCAATCGGATCATAAGTCAACTCCTCATCATAAATAAATTCTTTCGTTATGATATCCTGAATCTTTAAATTTAATTTCGTGCCTTTCATCTGGCATGCTCCTGCGTTAAAAATATTTATCCCGGCTACAAAAGGATAAACCTGGTCAGCAGGAATATTTGAGAAAGGAACGAAAGCCGATTGCCCCGGTACGATTGCACCGTCGTTACATTTCGTTTCAATCAATTTTACATCATCGATCGCCCAGAAATAATAATTGTCATTGTAAATGAAACGGATCTGAATCGAATCATGACCTTCTGCCCCGTGTAAAAAATAATGCTGAAAATTATCCCCAACAAAGGCACTATTAATCTGGAATTCTTGGTTTACTTCCCTTTCCTTCCAATCTGACCAGTTATCACTTTCGTTTCGATAGCGATAAGAAATAAAGAAAGAGCTTAGATATTGGCGAATGGCCTGTATCCATGTTAATGTCAATCCTCGGACGTTCCAATCACCACTGTATATGACCGGTGAAATAAGAAACTTTTGCCCTGGGGTAGCGCATGAACCGTTTCCAAAATTCCCTGCAATGCCACCATTGTCATTATAGTCGCTATCTACACCTACAGCCCCATCACAGAACGATACACCGGTGATTGCATAACCAGATGCCGCATAAGCTCCTTTATCAATTCTTCCTTGCGGTAAATATTCAAATCCTCGCATGGAATCAGCTATGGCACAAGTACCATAGGTGGTCCATCCATTTATTTCAATTCCGCCATCAAATGTTTCCCACCAGAGTATTCTTTCCTTAGGATGATTTTTATAGACACCCATCCGTAAAGTACCTTCAGTTGTTGAGTCCTGACCAGTGGACCAAACCCTTATAAAGTAAGTATGGTTTGGTTGAAGACAAAACCCGGATATTTCAAATTGATTATGTGATGGATCAGTTGAACTAAAGCACAATAATGGAGATTGCATAGAATCACAATTTTCATATAATGCCATACCAATAGCAGGAACATCCGTAGGAGTTGATTTATTATTAAAATATGCTTTTATGAAGAGGCCTTCGAGAGGAATGACAGAAGCCGTCCTGAATTTGAAATAAATGTCATCAGTATAATTGATGGAGGAGCAAAGTTGGTTAGGAATTGTAGAGGCTGTAGCTCCTCTTGTATCTCCATTGGTTAGTATTACATTTTCTTCAAAATCAGAAACTACCACTTCATAAGCTCCGGAACAATCATCATTTGCGGGCTGCGCAGATAATTCTATTGCCACTAAATGGGCCAATAGAAATAACGTAAAAATGTGGAGACGTTTTTTCATTAAATTCAAACTAAATGCTGGTCAGCTGGGATGAATTTAACCTAAAATCATGGATTATAACATTCAGACTTTATTTATGTAAAAGAGATGACAGTTTAACAACGGGCAGAAACAAATAAGTGTGTGGGCAAATAGTTGTCTGTAGTTTTAAAATATGGACAACTATTTGCGCACACAATCTGCTTAAAAATATAAAAATTTATTTCTACCTGACCACCATCACAGGAAGCGAGCGTTGACCTTCAGTGGTTTCAACCTGAAGCAAATAATTACCAACCGC
>JACMLK010000432.1 GCA_014379665.1 Saprospiraceae bacterium
TTCATAAAAAGGAGGTTTAATTTCTTGAGTCATAAATATTAATTAAGAATGAATAAAAAGAGTTGCGCTTGGAGATGCAAATTTCCAAACTGACGGATTTATGAAATATGATCATTATCCATTTTTTTATGATTGACAAACATGTCATGTAAGCTAATTTAATAATCCGAGGAGCTGTCCGAATGCGTAAATGATATAACTTATTTATGGAATTGTGTAACAATTGGTCCGGACGAAAAGACCGGGGTTTGTCCATATTCGCATAGATCGTCCTGCTGGTTTTGTGTAATACAGACCAGGTAAGGAAAAGATATATCAGTCCATTATAAACTGAACGATCCAATTGCAAAAATTCAGGGAGAGATGGAAGCAAATGTTGTGTGGATTCAGAAAATTGTCGTGTGGTCTATCAGGGTATGATTCGTAATTGCCCTTTTCAATTATGATCTAAAGCTCATACCAAACCAATTGTAACGGTGTTAATGCGTTTTCAATTCCGGCAACGGTTTCTTTGTTTGCATTATACTGGCTTAAATGACTGTTGGCGATCACATAAAGTTTGTTGCTGAATGTGGCAGCGGTGGTTGGATCTGCAAATGAAGGATTGCCTTTATCTATCACCTCTTCCAATATGATCTGCCGCTTTTGTGCATCTAAAGTATATTTTATAACCGCATTGGTAGCGTAACCTTCTTCCCCGGCGTTGTAAACCCCATATAAACTATTGCCAATCAAAACAAGACCATCAAGTCCGAATGCAATTGAACGGTCTTTGTATCCTGATAATATGCTTACTTCCTTCGAGCGAATATTGACCCTCATAATCCCACTTCCATAGGTAGCTATTGCCAGTGTATTTTCATCCAGAAGTTCAATCCCATTCGGCCATTTTATTTTTGAAGTATCATGTACAAGAACATCAAGATCTTTAAGAGCCGGGTCATATTTATAGATCGAACTGAGATAGGTGTCTGTAATTAGAAGTGAACCAGACTTATCGATCACCAGGTCATTGAAAAGCCTCGGTATCGTATCTGTTATTTTATACTGGTGCATCGTTTTACCGGAAGTAAGATCAAAAGCATGTATTTGTGATGTAAATTCATTTCCTCTCCTGCTATTTGACAATGCCCAAAGAAGACCTCTTTTGGTATCCACTTTCATTCCCAAACCTTCTAGAAAATTATCCTGGCCTTCCGGAAATAAATTCGCCGTTGTGCCATTAGGCATGATTCTAATGATCTTTTTTTTTGCGATGCTGCTGATATAGATGGTACCATTACCGGGATGAATAGCGATCCCTTCCGGCACAAGGTTCAGCTGGTCTTCAAACATAAGCACCTGCTGCGGATAAAGCAGTTGATAATAAAACATACCAGCGAGAAGGAAAAGATATTTCATATAGGGATCAACGCTTTTAATTATAGAAATAGTATTAGGACAGCAACTTGGAATAGCAACCCCTTGTGCCATAACATCAAGTTGAATCGTTTGTAAGGCAACAGAATTGGTCTGCCATTTTCAAGCATTGAAGTCAGTGAATCTTGATTCAGATTGTATTTAAATTTTCGATATTTAACTACACTCTACCTAAGTTTTTCAACTAGCGCTGCCGGTTAGACGAATATCAGCCTGCACGCCAATTGCTGTTACCTTAAAATGCTTCAGGCGACCATGTTCCTGTATGCTAATTAGTTTTTCGAAGCCGGCATTATAAAATAAATCCAACATAAAATAATGATGCACGATTATAGTTTTCATTTTTTCTTCATCACCAAGGCTGTCCTGTTGGTGAGATATACACTTATTTCCTGGTCTTCACTTGTGGGATAGTCGATAGCGTCATCCACCCGGTCAAATCCACCGAATCTTTTTTTATCTGAGTTCAATATGATGTTATAAATACCTTTCCCAGGAGCTTTGAAGCGGTACCCGAAAATGGAGTTGCCGGTGCTGAAATTAAAAATAAAAACAAGGTTGTTCTTTTCAAATATGATCACTTTATTGGCGACATCCATATGGAGTTGCCTGGCATTGGGCGATACCAGTATCTTATTTTCATTGACGGTATGTATCATGGCCTTGTCCCAATTAGCGAGGTACTGGTATTTAAGATCTTTATTATCTGCTAATGACCACTGCCTCCTCGCATATTGGTGACTCCAGTCATTTCCTTCCCTTGGAAAATCAACCCATTCCGGGTGGCCGAATTCATTGCCTATAAAATTCAGGTAACCTTCGCCGCCAAGGCTAATGGTAAACAACCGGAGGAGCTTATGCAGGGCGATGCCCCGGTCAATCACCAGGTTGTGATGATCCACATGCATATGAAAATACATTTCTTTATCCATCAGCCAGAAAGCGATGGTTTTATCACCTACCAACGCCTGGTCATGTGATTCCGCATAAGCGATTGTTTTCTCCCCGTACCGCCGGTTGCTTAACACACCCCACATTTCAAAAATATCCCAATCTTCGTCTGATTTTTCCTTCAAAATTTTGATCCAGTAATCTGGTATTCCCATAGCCAATCTATAATCAAATCCGGCTCCGCCTTCGTCCGGCCTCCTGCACAATCCCGGCATTCCGCTGACATCTTCGGCTATAGAAACTGCATGTTTATTATACCGGTGGATCACTTCATTTGCTAATTGCATATACGTTACTGCGTCCCAATCCACACCTGATTTAAAATACTTATCGTAATGATCAAAAGAAGTAGATCCGTGATGAAAATAAAGCATGGAAGTTACCCCGTCAAA
>JACMLK010000433.1 GCA_014379665.1 Saprospiraceae bacterium
CTGGCTTTATATATTCTTTATACGCTCCTGGCTACGGTTTTTTCTATACTTTCCATTGGCATGTTATCACCATTTATGGACATTATCTTTAATGCCCATAGTATTACCACAATCAATCCGCAGTCGAATTCCGTAGGACAATTAAAAAAATTCTTACAGCCTATTATCGAAAAAGATAAGTTAACCGGGCTTGCAGTTATTTGTATAATTATTGCCACGGCCACCGTTCTTAAAAATATGTTCCTGTATCTCTCCTATTACATATCAACCCCGGTGCGTAATGAAATACTATCCAGCTTCCGGCTGCGGCTATACGATAAAATTTTGAAGCTTCCGGTAAGTTATTTTACCACCCAAAAAAAGGGGGACGTAATGAGCCGCATGATCGGCGACATTGGCGAAATACAATCGTCCATTGTACAAGCTTTGGAAGGCCTTATTAAAGACCCACTGACCATCCTTGGCTTTCTTGTCTACATGGTTTATGTGAGCCCTAAGCTATCGTTATTTTTATTGGTGCTTCTTCCGGTAACGGCATTAATTATAGGAAAGATCAGTAAGAAGTTAAAAAAGCAATCCAACGAATTTTCTGTAACAGCAGGTGAGAACTTATCACATGTTGAGGAAACCCTGGGTGGCATTAAAGTGATCAAAGCGTTTACAGCCGAAACACGCATGATGAATAAATTCAAAGAGTCAAACCAACAGCTGTTTGTCATCCTTAACAAAATGACAAAGCGCCGGGATCTTGCGAGTCCTTTGACAGAAGTATTGGGTGTATTGGTACTATGTATCATTTTATATGCAGGAGGCAGACTGGTGTTTAGCCAGGGTGGCGAGCTGGCGAGTGGTGACCTTATACCTTTTATTATAAGCTTTGCCATGATGATCAATCCTGCAAAGAACCTATCCACCACCGTATCAAATATTCAGCGGGGTCTTGGTGCTATTGAACGCCTGGAAGAGATTTTAGACGCCCCGATAACCGTAGAGGAAAGTCCTGATGCCATTGCATTTAAAGGGTTCAATAAAAACATCGAATTCAGGAATGTTTATTTTAGTTATGATGATAAGGAGATTTTAAAAAATATCAACTTAACAATAGAAAAAGGAAAGACGATTGCATTGGTTGGTTCTTCCGGCGCAGGGAAGTCAACGCTGGCCGATCTGATACCCCGTTTTCATGATGTTACTGGTGGAGGCATTTTCATCGATGATATCAACATCAAAGATTATACTATTGAATCCCTGCGTAAACAAATGAGCATTGTAACACAAGAGCCGATCTTATTTAATGATACCATTGCGGCTAACATTGCTTTAGGAAATATTAAGGCCAGCACGGAAGAAATTTCGGAGGCTGCGAAGATCGCCAATGCACATAATTTTATTTTGAATAAGGAGGATGGGTATAATACCAATATTGGTGACAGAGGTCTTAAATTAAGTGGTGGTGAACGCCAGCGGGTAACTATTGCAAGAGCGGTATTACAAAACCCCCCGATACTTATATTGGACGAGGCAACCTCGTCATTAGATACAGAAAGTGAAAGGCTCGTGCAGGACGCCATCATCAACCTGATGCAGGA
>JACMLK010000434.1 GCA_014379665.1 Saprospiraceae bacterium
TATTAAGCATACGTTTAAAATTAATTTTATTTTTAACACTGTAAAAGATGTAGTATTATGATGGTGATGTAATAACCACGAAGTGGTTTAACATAAATAACACCGAATGAAATTCGGTGAAAAAAGAACAAAAAAATAAAAGCCACGAAGTGGTTAAACATGAATAATCCCAAGTGAAATTCGTGTAAAACGAACACAGAAATAAAAACCACGAAGTGGTTAAGCATGAATAACTTCGGATGAACTTCGGAGAAAAAAAGAATAGACAAATAATAACCACGAAGTGGTTAAACAAAATGTAACCATCGCCAGTGAAGAAGAGTTAGTTGCCGGGATACAAATGAAGATATTTTAATACTTAAATTTTATTAACAAAAAATGAAATGCAATATACACAAACTAACATTTTCATAAAATTATAAACAAAGTTTTACCACATTAATAAATTATTTTATTTCTTTGCGCCTCAATTTATAACCAATTTAAATCTTAATGATGAAACCAATAAAATATATCACCTTATTCATGGCTTTTATTCTGATAACTGCGGGATGTGCCAGTAAGAAAAAATTGAATGAAGCTAATGCTGCTTTGGCAGCGCATAAAGAAATGCTGACTAATTGTGAACAAAGAACTAAAGATCTTGAAGGTCAGATTCTTGAATTGAACAGGAAACTGGAGATGTCAGCAAATAATCTTAAAATGGCTCAGGACGAGCTGGCATTGGCCAATGTCAAACTTAAAGGAACGGAAGATCAGTTGGTATTGCTTAAAGCCAATAGCAATCAGATGCTGGAGCAGTTAAATTCGGCTTCTGTCATTAATAAAGCAGGTGCGGAGAGTATCAAAGCTTCTCTGGATGCCATCAAACAGCAAAGTGCCTACATCAAGGATCTTACAAAAACAATGCAATATAAGGATTCCGTAAATCTGGCTGTGGCTCTGAATCTGAAAAAGACTTTGAGTGACTTTAATGATGCCGATGTTTCTGTTGAGGTTAAAAAAGGCGTGGTGTATATTTCTTTATCAGACCATATGTTGTTTAAGTCAGGTTCTGATAATTTGAGCTCCGGTGCTGACAAAGTACTGGCAAAAATAGCCGGTGTATTAAATGGTCAGAAAGATCTGGATATACTAGTAGAAGGCCATACAGACAATGTGCCTATTGCTACTGAATCCATTTCTGACAACTGGGACCTGAGCGCTAAGAGGGCAACAGCAGTGGTCAGGACTTTACAGAAAAAATATAATGTAGAACCATCCAGAATGACTGCTGGTGGCAGATCCGAATATCTGCCTAAATCCAGTAACACCTCGTCATCAGGAAGGGCAGAAAACAGAAGAACTGAAATCATTATACTACCAAAACTTGACCAGTTTTTCAAACTCATGGAAGCACCTGCTGGCATGAAAAAATAAGAATCTATATATCAATCGTTTACAAAGGGCAGAATAAGAAATCTGCCCTTTTTTATTTTAAATAGCATGATTAAGGCTATAGTGTGTAGTATTATCAGAAGATTTTGTTTATTTGTATCCGGATTATTATACATGCAGATTTGATATGTCCTTGAGTAGAAAACACCCAAACCATAGTGATTATATTGTACAAAGTTGCCTGCTTAGAGGAAAGGTGGACAGGCAGGGTTTACAAGTGACATTTAAAAACCATATAAAAAGTAAAAAATGAAAGTCATATATACCAGTGCGGAATGTTTTCCTGTAGCCAAAGTAGGCGGGCTCGCTGATGTAGTAGGATCCTTGCCGAAATACCTCAAGAAAACCGGGATAGACACCAGTGTGGTAATACCCGCCTATGATATGCCATGGTTTGAAGGAAAAAAATACAGAATAGTTCATGCAGGCAATTTTTATCTTGGGTCGGAATATCTTTATTTTGAAGTCCGGTATTATATAGATGATATATTGGGTTTTCCTTTTTTTACTATGTATATACCGGGAAAGTTTGACAGGTTTGGAGTTTATGCCGGAAAGGATGGTCAGTTTTTTGGGGATGAAATAGAAAGAAATGTTGCTTTTCAGCGCGCGTTTCTGACCTGGATCAGGGATGGCGGTGTAAATCCTGATATCGTGCATTGCCACGATCATCACACTGGTCTGATCCCATTTATGATGAAATATGCCTATGAATTTAATGCCATAAAACATATACCTACTGTATTTACTATACATAACGAAAGATATCAGGGCGCATTCAGCTGGAGCAGGCAGCACTTGTTGCCACAATTTGACAACTGGAAAAGTGGGTTATTAGACTGGAACAACACTATAAATCCCTTGGCTTCAGCAGTCAGGTGTTCTTATGCAGTCAATACAGTCTCGCCTAATTATATGCAGGAGCTTATGTACGACTCTTTTGGACTGGAGCAATTATTCAGATCGGAAGCCTGGAAATGTACCGGCATACTAAATGGAATAGATCATGAAGTATGGAATCCTGCAACTGA
>JACMLK010000435.1 GCA_014379665.1 Saprospiraceae bacterium
ACTTCCAAATTGGTGGCCGGAGCTATAAAACTGGCGTTAGAAAAATGTGATCTGAATCCATACATATTCCAGCATGTGGATGGTAATTCTTTTGAAATCGGTAAGATTCTAACTCAACATCCATTAACAGCCGGAGTAGGATTTACTGGTAGTTTGACGGGCGGCAGATCCATTTTTGATTATGCACAACAAAGAGAAGTACCCATTCCGGTTTTTTCAGAGATGGGTAGCACTAACCCTGTATTATTACTAAAAGAAACATTACTTCATCATGCACCAGAAATTGCCAAAACTATTTCAGGTTCCATCACAGTAGGAGTTGGACAATTTTGTACCAATCCGGGTATTATTCTTGGTATTAAAGGTAGTGCATTGAATCACTTCACAAGCCTTCTGGCATTGGAACTGTCATTATTGCCCGCTTATAAGATGTTACATGAAGGCATATTTAATAACTATGCCGCAGGTTTGAATAAAGTGTTATTCGACAAAGGAGTGGAAACCATTTATCATGCTCATGCGGAAGAATTTTTGTTTGCAAGTCCTGTGCTTGCCAGAGTAAATGGTAATACATTTAAACTTAATCCGGATCTTCATCATGAAGTGTTCGGACCATTTTCATTGATAGTAGTTTGTGATAATAAAACACAGCTGATAGAAATCTGGAAATCATTAAAGGGGCAACTGACTACCACGATCATGGGGACTGACACTGATCTGGAAAACAATAAAGACTTGATTGATATTGCCAGAAATATTGCCGGCAGAATTGTTTTTAATGGTGTGCCGACAGGGGTAGATGTAGGGTTTGCAACAGTACATGGTGGCCAGTATCCTGCCACTACCGACAGTAGATTTACCTCAGTGGGGATGGATGCTATCAAACGCTGGGTCAGACCCGTATGTTATCAGGATTGTCCGGATCATTTACTCCCGGCAGAACTACAAAACCAAAATCCGTTAGATATATTCAGGAAGGTAAACGGGGCATTTGGAAAAGGACCAATCTCCTGACATGTTTAAAAAAAGATTCTTCTGTATTGATGCACACACTTGTGGTAATCCGGTCAGACTTGTCGTTGGAGGAGTTCATGTATTGGAAGGGAATAATATGATGGAGAAACGTGCCTTTTTTATGGAACATTTTGATTGGATCAGGAAGAGCCTTATGTTTGAACCAAGAGGTCACGATATGATGAGTGGAAGTATATTGTATCCACCACACGATCCGACAAATGATGTGGCAGTTCTTTTTATTGAAACAAGTGGATGCCTTCCGATGTGTGGTCATGGAACAATCGGGACGGTCACTATCGCCATAGAAGAAGGGCTCATCACGCCAAAAATTCCGGGTAAAATACACATGGAAGCTCCTGCCGGACTGGTAGAAATCGAATATCATCTGGAAGCTAACGGAAAAGTATCGTCTGTCAAACTAACCAATGTAGGTTCATTTCTTTACAAAGAAGGATTAAGCGTACATTGTCCGGATCTCGGAGAGTTAACCGTCGATGTCGCTTATGGCGGTAATTTTTATGCTATCATAGATCCACAGATCAACTTCAAAGGGATCGAAAACCATTCTGCCGATCAACTTATATCCTGGAGCAGAGAAATCAGAAAAGACATCAATCTTAAATACACCTTCCGTCATCCTGAAATCCCTGACATCAACTGGTGTAGCCACGTGTTGTGGACAGGTCAATGTATTGACCCTTCATCGACGGCCAGGAATGCTGTATTTTATGGAGATAAAGCCATCGACAGATCTCCTTGTGGAACAGGTACATCTGCACGTATGGCTCAGTGGTTTGCCAAAGGAAAACTGAAACAAGGTGACCAGTTCATTCATGAAAGTTTTATCGGCAGTAAATTTATCGGAACCATCGAAGGCGTGACAAAAGTTGGAGATTACGATGCCATCATACCGGGTATAGAAGGCTGGGCTAAGATATATGGATATAATACTATTCTTGTTGATCCCGAAGATGATCCATATGCAGCAGGCTTTCAGGTGATATAAGTTAGTTTTATAATCTAAAATTATATTATTGATTAATTTTGTGAATCTTCATGCCTTCGTGTCTTTGTGGCCTTAAACTCTATTATCGTTCATCAAAGGGGCGTTTTCTTAAATTCTGAATTTACATCCTAAAATTGTATTATTTTTGTATTTTAGAAGCTTTAAAAGAAACTTATGGAAGATAAAAATCAAGAGAACTTAGTAACTGAACCCATTGGGGAATACGGCATAGAATATACCTACGCCGACTATATGAAGTTCGAATTTGAAGAAATGGTAGAATTGATACGAGGGAAAATCTTCAGAATGAGCCCGGCACCAAGGTCTTCTCATCAAATAGCCGCAGGGAATATACATGGTCCACTTTGGCATTTGTTAAGAAAAGCTCCCTGTAAGGTTTTTATAGCTCCTTATGATGTAATTCTTCCTATAGCTAACAAAAAAAGAGAAAAAGCAACTACGGTTGTTCAGCCGGATATTTGTGTAATCTGCAATCCGGAAATCATAGAAGATACCGGATGTTTTGGAGTGCCTGACTGGATCATAGAAATACTCTCGCCTCATACACGCAAAAAAGATCTCCAGCTAAAGTATGACGTGTATGAAGAGGCTGGTGTTAAAGAATATTGGATTGTGATGCCGCAGGAAAAACTGATTGAAGTTTTCATTCTGGAAAATGGAAAGTACAAGCGGGTTAATACTTATGCGCAAGATGATGAAGTGACTTCACACACGCTCCCTGAGTTAACTTATAAGCTGGAAGAAATATTTGAATAAGAAGACAAATTTAGGACTTTTCTCTATCATAACAATCCCATGCATATTACTATTATTGGCGCAGGTGTTATAGGGTTATCCTGTGCATATTACCTTAGAAAAGAAGGTCATGAAATCTCCATTATTGATAGAGGAAATGGCACTGATAATTGTTCCTTTGGCAATGCCGGTTATATCTCTCCCAGTCATTTTATTCCATTAGCGTCTCCGGGCATTGTAGCCCAGGGTTTGAAATGGATGCTGAGTTCATCCAGTCCGTTTTATATTAAACCAAGACTCAGTACTTCCATGGTAAAATGGGGAATAAAATTTTATACTAAGGCCAATCAAAAAACAGTGGCTCAAAATGCGCCTCATCTCAACAATATCCTGCAACTCAGTCGCAATCTGATGGTTGATCTTGACCGTGAACTGAATCATGGTTTTCAGCTCGAAACAAAGGGTTGTCTCATGCTGTATAAAACTGAAAAAACAGGTCATCACGAAGCAGAACTTGCACATGAAGCCAAAAAATATGGTATACATGCACCAATATTAAATGCCGCTGAAGTTCAGGCAATGGAGCCTGAAGTAGAAGTTGATGTATTAGGTGGAGTTTATTTTCCAATCGATTGTCATCTGCATCCTGTAAGAATGATGGAGTCGCTGCGTAATAAAATTGTTGGCATGGGTGTCAAAATGCTTTACGAACATGAGGTACTAAACTTTGAGATAAAAAATGAAAAAGTAGTATCAGTCATCACCGATAAAGGAAAATTCTCAACAGAACACTTGGTGCTTGCTGCAGGATCCTGGCTGGAAGTGATCAGCAAAAAACTTGGCATAAATCTGCTGCTCCAACCCGGTAAAGGATACAGCGTGACATACCCCAACCGTCAAAATAACCTGAAATATCCTGCCATTCTTGTTGATGATCGGGTAGCCATGACACCTATGGGGAATGAACTCAGAGTTGGTGGGACAATGGAACTGTGTGGAATCAATCATCAAATAAATATGAATAGGGTCAAACCTATTATCAGTGCTGCCAATAGTTATTACCCTGACCTGAGTTTAGCAGTTCCGCCAAGCAAAAATGTTTGGTCAGGACTGAGACCCTGCTCGCCGGATGGATTACCTTATATTGGTAATAGCCCTTATCATAATAATGTTACTGTGGCAGGTGGTCACGCGATGTTAGGTATTTCACTCGCAGCTGCTACCGGCTTACTTATAAAACAGATGATACAAAAAGAACCCACTGAAATTCCCATTAATCATTTCCGACTGAACCGATAAAATTAAAAAACCTTAAGAATGGAGTACGGGGTCTTCTTTATATTTGCCTTTACTTTTTCTGATATTGACAGAAACGACTTTAAACTCCGGACACATGGCTTCACTATCATGTTCATCTGAGGTAATGATGTTCATCATGACTTCCGGAAAGTGAAATGTACTGCTCAAAATTCCTGGTTTTACCTGATCAGATATTTTTGCTTTAACATCTATTTTTCCTCTTCGGGATTCTACGCAAACCATATCCCCATTATGAATGAAATGTCTGGCTGCATCTTCAGGATGTATCAGCAAAAGGTCTTCAGTCAGAAGGTGCACATTTCTGGTTCTTCTCGTCATAGTGCCGGCATTGTAATGCTCAAGTTCCCTGTTGGTGGTGATGATATATGGAAATTCTTTACCGTTTTTGGAAATTTCTTTACTTTCTTTGAAATCAAAGAAGTGGAATTTTCCTTTTCCGATTTTGAATGTTTCGGTATGAAGGATTTTTGTATCTGTGCCATCGGGTTTGACCGGCCATTGTTTACCGTTTTTACCCAGATTTTCCCAGGTGACACCAGCAAAAAATGGAACAATACCAGCTATTTCTTGCAATAATGTATCAGGATCGTAGGGTGCCTGTGGATACCCCATTTCATTCATGATGTCACATAATATTTGTCCGTCGGGTTTGGTACCTTCGAGGGGTTCGACAGTGCTTTGTACTTTTTGAATTCTTCTTTCACTATTGGTATAAGTACCGCTTTTTTCGAGAAAAGACGCACCCGGTAAGATCACATCTGCATATTTAGCCGTTTCAGTGATGAATAATTCCTGAACTACCAACAGATCAAGGTTGTCCATAGCGGCTATAACTTTATTGGTGTTAGGGTCTGTTTGTACTACATCTTCACCCATCAGCCAAAGGGCTTTTAGTTTGCCGTTGATGCTGGCATCAAACATCTCAGGAATTTTATATCCTTTACCCATTGGCATCTGAGTGCCATAAAAATCTTCATACACTTTATTGATTTCAGGATCGTAGGCATTCATATAGCCTGCACCCTGATGTGGCTGACAACCCATATCGGCAGCTCCCTGTACGTTATTTTGTCCACGTAAAGGATTTACTCCCACCCCGTTTCTACCGATATTGCCGGTGATCATAGCCAGATCAGATATAAGCATCACCGTATAAGTACCTTGAGTATGTTCAGTCACACCCAAACCATGAAAAGACATGGCGTTTGGAGCAGAAGCATATATAATAGCTGCTTTTCTGACCAATTCTTTGTCTACACCTGTGATTTGTTCCATTTCATTCATATCAAGCGCCAGAATCTGGGATTTGAAATCATCATAACCCTGAGTTCTTAACTCTATAAATGAAGTATCTTCCAAACCTTCAGCCATAATATAATACAACATCATATTGAGTAAAGCAACATTGGTACCGGGTCTGAGTTGGAGATGGACAGTAGCAAATCTGGCCATTTCTGTTTTACGGGGATCAACCACAATGGTAGGTTTACCCTTCATCGCAAACTGTTTTATTTTTGCCCCTGTGACCGGATGTGCGTCAGTCGGATTGGCACCTATCACCATGATACAATCCGTATATTGGATATCTTCTATCGAATTGGTAGCTGCTCCTGTTCCAAAAGCTCTTTGCATCCCGAGTGCAGTAGGAGAATGACATACCCGGGCACAGCAATCGATGTTGTTAGTACCGATAACTACCCTGATAAATTTCTGCATGAGGTAGTTTTCTTCATTGGTGCATCTTGCGGATGAAATACCGGCAATGGCATCAGGACCGTACGTATTTTTAATATGTGTCAGACGTTCGGCAATAAATTGATATGCCTCTTCCCATGTGGCGGGTGTTAATTCACCGTTTTTCCTGATCAGCGGTGTTTTGATACGGTCCGGATGATTATAAAAAGAAAATGCATATCTGCCTTTCAAACAGGTATGACCCTGATTTACTTCTGCATCATATGGTGCCCTGATGGATTTTACTTTGTTATTGACGACAGAGACTTCCAGATTGCAGCCGACCCCGCAATAGGTACAAACGGTTCTTATTTTTTTATCAGCTACCACAGATTTTGATTCAAAGACATCTGAGATAGCTGAAGTGGGGCATGCCTGAGCACAAGCTCCGCAACTTACACAATCTGATTCAAAAAAGGACATATCAGAACCTTTAACTATTTTACTGTCGAATCCTCGACCAGCCATACTGAGTACCAACTGACCCTGCACTTCATCACATGCCCTGACACAACGGTAACAGTTAATACATTTTGAAAGATCAGAAGTCATATATGGATGACTAAGATCTTTTTTCCGGTCAAGATGGGTTTTTCCTGCCGGATATCTTACATCTCTGATGCCTACTTTCGCAGCTACTGTTTGTAATTCGCAATTGTTATTCACTTCACAGGTAAGACAGTCCAGCGGGTGGTCTGTCAGCACTAATTCGATTATATTTTTGCGCAGTCTTTTTATCTTTTCAGTGTCCGTATATATATAACTACCCGGCATCACCGGTGTATGACAGGATGCCTGGGTCTTCAGAGGTCCGCCTTTTGTCAGTCCAACTTCAACACTGCATACCCTGCAAGATCCGAAAGGGTCAAGATTAGGGGCATCACAAAGGGTTGGAATCAAATCTTTTCCCACATATTTCCTGACTAATTTAAGAATCGTATCGCCTGCCTGGGTCGGATATGAAACATCATTTATAAAAACGAACTTTTCCATTGTTTACTTTTTAAAATAAAGGGATAATTCTTCTTCAAAATAAATCAGCGCATTTTTTATAGGCAATGGTAAACCACCTCCCAAAGCACACAATGAACCTGATTCCATGGTCTCCAGTAAATCGTTCACGAGTTCCAGATCCAATTTAAAATCTTCAGTAATTGCCTTTTCAAACATCTCATGGCCTCTGGTAGACCCTAATCGGCATGGAAAACACTTGCCGCAGCTCTCATGTGCTGTAAACTGAAATAAGTGGCTGATATATTTAACGATGGGATAGGACTCGGGTATACAAACTATTGATGCATGTCCTAACAAAAAACCGGAATTACTGAATGATTCAAAATCTATATTCAGATCATCAATCTTACTTACTGGTACAAGACCTCCCAATGGTCCTCCAATGTGCATTGCCTTGACAGATGTCCTGAAACCAAGACCCAATTCATAAACAACTTTTGAAAGCGGAGTGCCCATATCTACTTCATAAATACCAGGCCGGTTAAAAAAACCATCTAAAGAAATTAATTTTGTTCCTTTGGATTTTTCTGTGCCTATGGCGGAGAAATGATGGCCTCCATGCTTCATTATGAATGGAATATTGGCCAGTGTCTCTACGTTGTTTACTACGGTTGGCTTTTGAAACAATCCGTATTGAGTAGGGTATGGTGGCCGTACCCTGACTTCAGGTCGTTGTCCTTCTATGGAAGAGAGCAGTGCTGTTTCTTCGCCACATATATAGGCTCCCTGAGCTTTGATTATTTTAAAATTAAAACTGAAATTTGAATTGCAAATATTATTTCCTGCCAATAGATGATCATAATAAGTATCAACAGCGTTTTGGATAACATCAATTGACTCCGGATATTCTGCTCGAATATATAATACACCCCATTGTGCACCTGTTATGTATCCTGCTATCACCATTCCGGATAGTAAACTGTATGGTTGATGTTCCATCACATATCTGTCAGAATATGCCCCCGGATCGCCTTCATCGGCATTGCACACGATATATTTTGTATCAGAAGGTACTTCTCTGCACGAGCTCAATTTAAATGAGATAGGAAATCCTGCTCCACCACGCCCCCTTAGACCGGATAATTTAAGTTCATCAATTAAGTCGGACGGGTCACATTGGAGGCATTGATTTATAATCTCTGCATGTTCTTCAATTCCGGAAGGACTTTGAGTAAGCACAGGTGTTCCGATATGTCCCACATGATAAGAGTCAATGGCAGTATTTTTTTGGTACACTATTTTTTCAATGTCGTCAATGGCAGACCCTGAATAATTATAACCATCAAAGTGGAAAGCGCTGTTTTCATGACATCTTCCCAGACAACACATATCGCCTGTTTCTTCGATAGTGAAATGCGGTTTTAATTTCTCTCTTACATGATCCTGTGTACCTGCAGTCATGCAGGCACTTCCATTGCAAACAAAGACTTTTTTACCTCTGTTTTCTTCCTTTAGAAAATCATAAAATGAAATGGTGCCAAACAAATTGGCTTTACCAAAAAGGAATTCCTTTTCCAGTCTTGTCAGATCTGACTTGTCAGGAGTTCCCTTTTCTTTGGCAGAGATGCCCAGGTCTTCAAATAAATTGTATACCAATCCTTTCCTTCCGGAAAGATGACTGAGATTTTTGGACATGAATGTGACTTTAATCTTGTGCTAAGTTATTGCTTTTTTTTGGATTGGAATGTAAAATAGGCCAGATAAAATTCTGAGATCATATTCCGAAGATACCCGATAGCGTCAAGGAGTTTTATTCTTTCAGCAATTTGACGTAATATTTAGCATTATTAGCCTGAATATCAATGATATACATACCTGAAGTTAACGTATGGATATCTATTACTGTATCTGTTATATATACATCATGCCAAATTTGTTGTCCATGCAAATTTTTTATACTTATGGACTCTATCACATGTCCGTCTTCCATTTTGACGGTTATGTAATCCAAAGCCGGGTTTGGATAAATGACGAAAGGATTTTTAATGTTGGTTTCTGTAATTCCTGATGATGTGTCAATGAAAGCAATGACTTCCTTTAAATCACTCTCGCACGTTTTTATGTCATAAAAGACTTCCCAATCATAAAAGTAATAATAGTAAATAGCACCGAAAGAAGAAGATTGTATGGAAATCACGTCCTCAATGAAATAAGGATATGAAGTAGTGTTGAAAGTACGAACCAACCTGGGACTCTTGAACCCTAAAGAAGCATTATTAACTTCAATATCCGTAGCCATTTTATAGGATTGTCCCGGGTTTAGGTGAGCATCCAATACTACACTTTGAATGCCTGTAGAGAGGAAAACATCTTTACTGAAAATAATGTCATCATTATCATTTCTGATAATGATTCTCCGTTGCCCTTCCGTGTCTGTATTTACTTTGACAGAATGAATGATACCGGGGCTATGAACATCAAAGACAAGGTGACCTTCAGTAGAATTTGCTCCGTAAAGATTGGTGATTGGAAAATCAACCTGACCTAAACGACCTTTTTTTTGATCAATTACCTCACTCAATCCTGCATAAAAGATGGTAGTATTATCTAATATCTCTGTAACTAAAGTGTCTCCTATAAAATACGGGATTAATTTATCATTACCAGTATACCAGGATGTATTTTTATTGTCTGAGACTAAGGTCGCTTTTTCTCCTTTTTTTATGGTGTCATTTTTCACTTGTATGTCGACATTCAAAAATTTGACATAAAGCTGATCTGTCTTAAGATTGCCACAAAAATCAATAGCCGTCAGACTTACATATTGGGTAGTATTAAATGTTCGTGACTGCTCTGTCGACCCATCACTCCATTGATAAGTTTCAGCAGGGACCGCTGATATTTCTAATGTTTGTCCATCACAGAGAGATACTTCAGGATCCTCATTGATAAGTTTGGTATTAGCAGAGAAACAACCTGAACGCACCACCATTGGCTTCGAAATGGTGACACAACCAATCGCATCAGTCATGCGAACATGAAATGTGCCTTCTTCTTCTATCTGAATTGCCTGATTCGTATCTCCATTATTCCATTTATATGAAAGCATACTGTCTGAAGCAAATAGTTGTACAGGTTGAGAGGTGAAATATTGGATGTCGGAATATAATTCTATAGCGGCTGTCACACATTTGCCTTCCTGTGCAAAATAAGTCCGGTTAGATTCCAGCCCACTATATCTGTCTAATTGACCTGACGGCCACTTAATCACCATACTATCTATAGCGTTATGTTCACCCAATCCAAAATGCTGCTGGAAAGAATTAAAAATTCCATAACTCTCTCCACCTTTGACATATCTTACCTGTTTTCC
>JACMLK010000436.1 GCA_014379665.1 Saprospiraceae bacterium
AGATCTGCATTCCGGAGTTTATGGTGGTGCGGTTGGTAATCCTGCCAACGTTTTGTGCGATATGATTGCTTCTCTCAAAGATGAAAATAAGCACATTACAATTCCCGGATTTTATGATGATGTTGTAGCTGTTACAGATGATGAAAGAAGAGCAATGAATAAAGCACCTTTCGACCGCAACGAATATATCAAAGGACTTGGTGTGAATGATACTCAGGGTGAAAAGGGTTATACGATACTTGAACAAACATCTATCAGACCCACACTTGAAGTGAATGGTATTTGGGGTGGTTATATAGGAGAAGGAGCTAAAACAGTGTTGCCTTCCAAGGCTTTTGCTAAAATTAGCATGCGTTTGGTACCAAATCAAAAAAGTGATGAAATCACTAAATTATTTAAAGACCATATGGAGAAAATAGCTCCGACATCTGTCAATGTAGTAGTACGGCCTCATCATGGAGGTGAAGCCGCAGTCACACCCTCAGATACGGCTGAATATAAGGCGGCATCCAAAGCAATGCAACTTACCTATGGTAAAGAGCCGATACCCGTAAGAGGAGGAGGAAGCATTCCTATTGTGGCACTATTTGAAAAAGTTTTGAATGTAAAGACGGTACTAATGGGCTTTGGTCTGGATTCAGATGATATTCACTCGCCAAATGAACATTACGGAATCTTTAATTTTTATAAAGGCATTGAAACCATACCTTACTTTTATAAATATTATGCTGAGTTGAAAAAGAAATGATGTTGTATGGTGCCCAAAGAAACTGATATTTTTTTAATTTCATTTTTTTAATATTTCATTATCGTTGAATTAAGTTTAAGGTTTTTACAATATTTATTTTTTGACTTTATATTATACTTTATTAATTTAAAAAAAACAAGAATCAAATGAGAGTTTTCGGATTATTAGCATGTTTGTTTTTATTTTTCTCGTCCTTGAGTTTTGCGCAGGTGCTGACCAATAAAAAAGATAGTATATCTTATTCAGGTGGTGTGGCGCTGGCAGAATCACTTAAAAAACAAGGATTGAAAGATATTAACGTTCAGATGTTGACCAAAGCAGTGGAAGATGTCATGTCAGGTAAAAATTTATTAATTGAAAAAACAAAAGCAGAAAAAATGTTTAATGAATATCTTACAGGTATTAAAGCAAAAGATGGTAAAGATTTCCTGGCTACCAACGCGAAAAAGCCAGGTGTTGTATCATTACCGAGCGGCTTACAGTATGAGGTAATGACAAAGGGACCCGGAGGGACAAAGCCGGTAGCAACGGATAAAGTAAAAACCCACTATCACGGAATGCTGATCAATGGGACTGTATTTGATAGTTCCGTCGATAGAGGAGAACCGATTTCATTTGGATTAAATCAGGTAATCAAAGGATGGACTGAAGGATTACAATTAATGTCTGTGGGAGATAAGTACAGATTTTTTATCCCTTACGAACTTGCTTATGGTGAGCGAGGTGCAGGGGGAGCTATTCCACCTTTTGCAGCACTTATCTTTGAAGTAGAATTGTTGGGAATCAACCAATAAGGTGTTAATTTAAAATAATTAAAGGTCTTGATTGGTGTCTCATCAGTCAGGACTTTTTCTTTTTACCATAGGAATTTATTATGCATGTAGACATCATCACCGCTGTACCCGAATTGCTTCGAAGCCCGCTCGAACATTCTATTATAAAACGAGCTTCAGATAAAGGTTTGCTTCAGATAAACGTGATTCAACTCAGGGATTATGGGTTGGGTATTCATCAGCAGATTGATGATTATCAGTTTGGAGGCGGAGCGGGCATGGTGATGATGTGTGAGCCATTGGATAATTGTATCACGGATTTGAAAACAAGGACTACATACGATCAGGTGATATTTATGACCCCGGACGGACAAAAATTCAATCAAAAAATGTCTAATCGCCTGTCATGCTTCGGAAACCTTCTTATTATATGTGGCCATTATAAAGGTATTGATCATCGTATCAGGGAAATGCACGTGACGATGGAAGTATCTATCGGAGATTTTGTATTATCAGGAGGAGAACTGGCTGCCGCAGTATTAGTTGATGCAATCGGACGATTAATCCCGGGAGTACTCAATGATGAAACCAGTGCTTTGACAGACTCTTTTCAGGATGATCTGCTGGCTCCTCCGGTATATACAAGACCGGCCGAATATAAGGGATACAAAGTGCCCGAAATATTGCTTTCCGGGCATGAAAGGAAGATCAATGAATGGAGATATGAAGAATCTGTCAGGATTACCATGGAACGAAGACCAGATTTGATGGATAGCTGAATGAAAGAAATCAAAAACTAACTTAGCGGACTATCCAAATAAAAGTATTAATGTACTTACTATTAAATACTTTCGATATAAAATAAGTCAGGTAAAAAATAGGATACTTTTTATTACTTAGTACCATTTATTCAGGACCTGATGAAGATTTATACAGGAAGCTTCACATCTTATTTCTGACAGATCAACCTACCTTATATATTAATTTTTAATTCCTGCTTTCCCAAGTTCTTTTTTAAAATATAACAATTTTTCATAATAAATATTAAAAATTCATAGTTTTGTGCCTTTGTGGGTATGAAGATAGTGTAGTTTAGTCCGATCCTATCTGATTTTTACTAATTAGGGTCTTCTGAAAAAGTCAGATGTGCATAAGATACTAACCTTCGAACCGCTGATGTATACTCATACTTCAAGGTGAGAAAGGTGAAGTAGATTGTGTGCAGCTGACTTACAAAAATAAATATAATTCTGATGCATGTGTAGGAGTATTAATTTAAATTCCCTAGAACTTAATGTTTTATTTATTGATATAATCATTTGATTTTCATTTATTTTTGTGACTTTCAGCTGACCCTATTAAGTATGATTTATTTAATAAGAAGATCAAACAACATTTACCAAAAAACCAAATCACGCTAACCAAATTTTAAAGTCTTAATGAATGGCAAAAAACTTACTTATAGTCGAGTCACCGGCTAAAGCTAAAACAATTGAAAAAATCCTTGGAACAGATTTCATGGTGAAATCCAGTTACGGACATATCAGGGATCTGGAAAAAGGAAACAAAGGCATAGACATTGAAAATAATTTCGAGCCATCATATGTTGTTTCTCCTGAGAAAGTAAAGGTAGTCAGAGAATTGAAGGATCATGTTAAAAAAGCATCTGAAGTATGGCTCGCTACGGATGAGGACCGGGAGGGAGAAGCCATTTCCTGGCATTTGTGCAAAGAGTTGGGTTTAAATGAAAAAACAACCAAGAGAATTGTATTTTCTGAGATTACCAAACCAGCGATCCTTAAAGCCGTTGCCAATCCACGTACTGTAGATATAGATCTGGTAAATGCCCAGCAGGCCCGCAGGATTCTGGACAGAATTGTTGGATTTGAACTATCAGAAGTGCTATGGCGAAAGGTCAAGAATAAATTGTCGGCAGGAAGGGTGCAGTCAGTAGCTGTGAAATTAATCGTAGAACGGGAACGGGAAATTCAACAATTTAATTCCATGCCATTTTTTAAGGTGACTGCCTTTTTTGAAGTGGACAACGGTAGGGGAGAGAAAGTGGAACTAAAGGCCGAATATACCACACGAATAGATAATATGCAGGAAGCCAGAGATTTTCTTGAGAAATCCAATGGCAGTACTTTTACCATCAGCAGTATTGAAAAGAAGCCACTTAAAAGATTTCCGGCTCCACCATTTACCACATCTACATTGCAACAGGAAGCAAGCCGTAAACTGGGATTTTCTGTCAATCGGACCATGTCCAATGCTCAACGATTGTATGAAGAAGGATATATAACTTATATGCGTACGGATTCATCCAACCTTAGTGAAACCGCCATCTCATCTATAGCTGCTGAAATTGAACAAAACTATGGAAAACAATATCTGCATATCCGAAGATACAAATCCAAAACCGCCAACGCCCAGGAAGCACATGAAGCCATACGGCCCACATACATTGAACGCAAAAATATTGGTCCGGATAAAGACCAGCAACGCTTATACGATCTGATCTGGAAGCGAAGCATTGCCAGTCAGATGTCAGAAGCAGAGATCGAAAAAACGATAGTTAAAATTGATATTTCAGGCATGAAAGATAAGCAGCTGGAGGCAGTCGGTGAGGTGCTTAAATTTGATGGTTTCCTTAAAGTATATATGGAATCAACCGACGATGACGATGATCAGGATGTGAAAGGCATGCTGCCGCCCCTAAAAATCTCACAAAAGTTGGATTTAAATTATATGGAATCTGTAGAAAGTTTCACAAGACCATCAGCCCGGTATA
>JACMLK010000437.1 GCA_014379665.1 Saprospiraceae bacterium
GAAAATAAAATTATACCTTTGCGTCGCTTTTTAAAGAAAGGCATGTTAAGGAGATTTGGTAGCTCAGTTGGTAGAGCAATACACTTTTAATGTATGGGCCCTGGGTTCAAGTCCCAGCCAGATCACAAATCACGACGCCAAACAGAAGTAAAATTCTTGTTTGGCGTTTGTTTTTCAAGGAGTTATGAAAATTTTGTTGTGTTAGACAAGAATGTTTTGTTTGGATACATTTGCATGGTAAAAGAAACTAAAAGCGAGCCTGCTATATCGAAGATATTTTAAGAATACATTGTGGATCAGAAGGTGTAAATATTCTAAAAAACTTTATATAAAAAATTATCATATAAAGTTAAAGTTATATACTAGTTAAGTAACTTTGCTAACAGGTTTCAACGTAAGTAAATGTGATGAATTTTTTTTAACAAATCAAAACATATTTATGCGACAAATCTCACTTCTGTGCTTATTGATTTTAGTAGGCGCATGGGCAAATGCTCAAATCACCACTTCATCCATTTCAGGAAAAGTTACTGACAGTTCCGGACAGCCTCTTTTCGGATCCACAGTTGCGGCAACACATACACCATCAGGAACTTTTTATGGTGCGACTACTCTAGAAAACGGGCGATATACGCTACCGAACCTGAGAGTAGGAGGTCCTTATACTGTTGAAGTTTCTTATATCGGCTACACATCCGCCAAAACAGAAAATATTTTTCTGGAATTGGGTAAAAGGGAAATTGTGGACTTCAGTCTAAACGATGAAAGTTTAAAACTTGATGAAGTAGTTATTATGGCGAAATCCGGCGACGTGATCAGCAAAGATAAGACCGGCGCTTCCACCTCTATTTCAAGAGATCAAATAGCTAATTTGCCTACGATTTCAAGATCTACGGCAGATTATACGCGTCTTAATCCAATGTCAGCTGAAGGCGGCTCTTTTGGCGGTAGAAATGATCAGTTTAACAACTATAGCGTCAATGGTACTATCTTTAATAATCCTTTTGGTCTGGACGCAGCCACACCGGGTGGACAGACCGATGCACAACCTATTTCGTTGGATGCTATAGATCAGATTCAGGTTTCTATTGCACCTTATGATATAACTCAATCAGGATTCACCGGAGCTTCTGTCAATGCCGTAACAAAATCAGGTACCAATAACTTTGAAGGTACAGTTTATGGTTTTTTTAGAAACAGTAGTATGATTGGTAGTAAAGTCAGAGATACTGAAGTCAATCGCGGAGATGTTAATAATTCACAGTATGGATTTGCTATCGGAGGCCCGATCATCAAAGATAAAGTTTTCTTTTTTGTTAATCTGGAAATAGAAAAAAGAGCAGATTTAGGTTCTTATTTTTTGCCGGCAGCCGGTGGAGTTGGTGGAAGTAATGTATCGAGAGTATTAGAATCTGATATGATTTTTGTTTCAAATATGCTGAACAGCAAGTTCGGATATGATACCGGAGCTATAAAAGATTTCAAACATAATGCTGATAATAACAAAGGATTGGTCAGGATGGATTTTAACCTGCACAAAGACCACAAACTTTCAGCTTCGTATAACTTTCTTGATGCTTTCAAGGACAAACCGGCACACCCATCGGCAATCGGGCCACGTGGACCAAGTCTTCAGACATTGCAGTTCCAGAATAGCGGATACAGGATCAATAATAAAATTCATTCAGGAATTATTGAATTAAAATCAGTATTCGGAAGTAAATATGCCAACAAATTTCAGGCAGGATATACAGCATTCAAAGATTCAAGAGATCCTTTTTCCTCTCCATTTCCTGTACTAAACATCCTGAAAGATGGATCCAGATACATAATTGCCGGGCATGAACCATTTTCCATCCATAATGTGCTCAATCAAAATGTACTCCAACTTCAGGATAACTTTAACATTTACCTGAATAATCATACCTTGACTATCGGAGCTTCTTTTGAGAAGTTTAGTTTCGAGAACTCCTTCAATCTGACAGGATATGGATTTGACGTTTTTGGCGGATATGAATTAAGTCAACTTGACTCTATTACAAGCACGCCAGCATACATAAACAGTGTTGCAAATGCAAAAACAACATTTGATAATAACAATAATAATGATACCTGGGCTTTAGCTGAAACGAATATAGGTCAGATATCAGGCTATATTCAGGACGAAATTACTGTCAATGATAAATTAACACTGACCGCAGGTGTAAGAATAGATGTACCTCAGTATTTTGATACCAAAACAAAAATAGAAGAAAACATTGCCAGAAATGGTGGACTGGTTCCTGCAGGAGTTTATGCCCCGGATGTTACCTATTATGATGAAACAGGAACGGCTTTAAAATTTGACCATACCGTATTGCCAAAACAAACCCCTTTGATTAATCCGAGATTAGGAATTAATTATAGAATGAATGAATCCTTACAGTTAAGAGGCGGATCGGGATTGTTCACAGGCAGACTTCCTTTTGTATGGGTAGGAAATCAGGTGGCCAATCCGGCTTTCTTTTTCTATTGTACCACGGCTCCTGATTTTAAATTGCCACAGATTTGGAGAACTAATGTAGGAATTGATAAAAAACTGGACAGTGGATGGAGTACGACTTTAGACATTCTTTATACCAAAGATATAAATGCCCAGATGACCCGCAACTATGGCCTGATCAAACCAACCGGTACTTTGGAAGGTGCAGATAACAGACCTATATATCTGGCAGGTGACAGGGCTCAGGGACCATTTGGGGGAGCTACCAATGCCTATGTATTTACAAACACGGATTTAGGATATTCATTTAATGCTGCTTTACAGGTGCAGAAAACTTGGGAAACTATGTCATTCATGTTTGGATACAATTATCTGGATGCTAAAGATGCGGCTTCCATTGACGCTGAGATATCTTCTGATGCTTACGAGCGTAACCCGGCAAATGTAGTTAATACAAATGTTGCAGAACTTACACCTTCTCTTTATGGCAATAAGCATAGGGTGATTGGTGCATTTAGTAAGAAGTTTACGTATGCTTCTGACAGACTCGCTACCACCATAAGTTTATTTACTGAATACGCTCAGGGCGGTAGGTTTAGCTTTACTTACTCCGGAGATATCAATAACGATGGCTCCGGTCTAAATGACTTGATTTACATACCTTCAGATGCCGAAATCGATGGTATGAACTTTTCAGGAAGTACTGCAACTGCTCAAAGAGCGGCTTTCAAATCTTATATAGCTCAGGATGATTATCTGTCATCGAGACGTGGGGAATATGCAGAAAAATATGCTTCTTTATCTCCGTGGTATAATCATTGGGATTTAAGAGTACTTCAGGATATAAAAGTGTCAACAGGCAACAAATTTCAGATTAGTGTTGATATCCTTAATGTAGGAAATCTTGTCAGTTCATCCTGGGGAGTGAGGCAATATGCTACCTATACAGGTTTGGTACAGCCTGTTGCTGTTTCAGTAAATAATGGAGCTCCTGTTTATACATTTGATCAGTCACAACAGGCAACCTTCTTTGATGATTTTAATTTAACCAGCAGGTGGCAGATGCAAATTGGATTAAGGTATATTTTTAAATAAAAATGTTATTTACACAGAATACAGGCTGTCTGAATATATAATCAGACAGCCTTTTTGCGTTTTATACTAATAAGACATCATTTATTATTGGACAGAAACAACGGAATGCAGGCAGTAATTAACGAAGCTATATGGTGCACGCACCTTCCGGTAAGACCTTCAGTGGGAGTCAGTGGGACCACAGTGGGAGTCAGTAGGATCACGGTGGGAGTATCATGGGAGTGCGGTGGGAGTCTGATGTTATCATCATGGGAGGATCAGTGGAGGGTCTGGGGATGGTGATGGGAGGAAGTACGGAGCATCTATGGCGGTAGAATGGTATATCTTCGGCTAAATGGTGGAAAATGGTAAAACGACGGGTGTTAGCTACGAACTATATGCTTAAGGTTTGAAAAGATTTTTGATTTTTCAGGCATTTTCACTCTTTATATCCGGCCTGTACTCAAACTCAATTTCGTCATCCTGTAAGTCAGCAGTTTTAATAAAATGGAGTCTCTTAAGCAGATGTATTGCTTTATCGTTTTGTGTAGTTGTTACAGCCCAGATACGTTTCAGTCCTATGACATTAATTCCAAAGTCTATGGCTAATAACATAGCCGGTGTCATAAAACCCTGTCCCCTATAACGAGGCAACAAAACACAACCAAGTTCCCCTTCTCCATTGTTCAGGCCACGATAGTATCCGCATGTCCCGACCAATTTATTTGTTTGATTGTCGACAATGCCCCAGTGTATTGAATTGCCGTCCATATAATCCTTATCGATTCTCGCTTGCATTTCTATCGCTTCCTGCATTGTTGACGCCGGAATAGCATTATAACACGAAATATCCATAAGATCATTCATGTCAGAATTCTGAATTTGACGTAATGATATGTTACCGTATGAGATATTTGGAAAGTTGTCGAATGGAGGTAGTTTCATTTTTATTGTTATAAGTCTTATAATGTTTAATGCTACATTTCTTAATTGCACCAAAAATCAACTTTAATTTCCAAATATCATCTTTTATCAGTAAAATTTTGAATTGTTTACATCATACACCAAACAAAGCAGTCAAAAATATAGTATTTCGTATTTTACATTTAATATGTAGTGTCCAAATCACAGACCTTGGCAATCGAAAAATACATGGCATTGCTGTTGCTCATCTCACCCGATGAAGGTATCTTTGCAGATGCCGCTTTTGGGTAGCATGGTTAACATATACATATCATTGAAAAAAGAGTAATGGAACAAAATTTATTAATCAGTCTGGTCATTTTAATGGTTTTGGCCATTATACTTATTATTGTATTCAGAAGCAGAGGGGAAAAAGAAATTCCGGTATTGCAACAAAGAGTGGCAGACCTACAAAACACGCTGGCCAGAATTGAAGCTAATATTAAAGATGATTTTAGAATCAACCGGGAAGAAAATGCAGGGATTGCTAAGGATAACAGGGTAGAACTCAATGCTACGTTAATCAGTATCACCGAACAAAGTCAAAATGCACTTAAGCAGATCAATAAAACGCTGGAAGATAAAGTCGGGGCATTGATCGCTAAAATAGATGAGAATAATAAGATCAACAGGGAAGAACTTACCAAAAATATTGCTGATTTTTCCGCGGCCAATATTTTGCAACTTGAGAAGATCAATAACCAGGCTAAGGAAGACAATAAGCTCATTCGGGAAGCACTGGTAGAAGCGTTCAGGGGTTTTAAGGAGACATTTGATCATAATATTAAATCATTTAATGATCTCCAGAGAGAAAAATTCGGGCAGATGGAAATCAGACAGGGAGAACTTGTCAGGAGTACGGAAACCAAACTCGATATCATACGGGTCACCGTAGAAGAAAAACTCGAAAAAACACTGAGCGAACGGTTGGGACAGAGTTTTGAAACGGTGGGTAAACAACTGATCGAAGTGCAAAAGGGTCTGGGCGAAATGCAGAATATTGCTTCTGACGTAGGTGGGCTTAAAAAAGTATTGAGCAATGTGAAACTCAGAGGGGGAGTAGGTGAAGTCCAACTGGCTATGCTCCTCGAACAGATACTGGCACCAACCCAATATGAAGCTAATGTAAACACTAAAAAAGGCAGCAGCGATTCTGTAGAATTTGCTATAAAACTACCCGGCCGAAGCGAAGACGAGAGTGCGGTGGTGTATTTGCCTATTGATGCAAAATTTCCGAAAGATACATATGAGCACCTGATAGCCGCCTATGAAAATGCCATACCTGATGATATAGAGACAGCATCCAAAAACCTGGAAGTGGTGATCAGAAAAATGGCTAAAGATATCAGGGATAAATATCTGGATCCACCCAATACTACAGATTTTGCCATCATGTTTCTGCCATTTGAAAGCATTTATGCAGAAGTGATCCGAAGAAGTTCCCTTATCGATCAGTTGAGGACAGAATATAAGATCACTGTTGCCGGCCCAACTACGCTCATGGCTATTTTGAACAGTCTTCAAATGGGATTCAGAACCCTTGCCTTACAAAAACGCAGTAGCGAAGTCTGGCAGGTGCTTAGCGTCGTCAAAGGAGAATTTGAAAAATTCGGCGGTTTGCTGGACAAAGCACATAAAAATATTCAGACCGGTCTTGGCCAGATAGATGAGGTGGTAGGTACCCGAACCAGAGCAATTCAGCGCCAATTGAGGAATATAGAATCAATGCCTGCAGTGGAAGGTCAAAGTCTGCTGCCTGAGCTACCTATAGATATCACAGATGAAGAAAATGAAGTATAATAC
>JACMLK010000438.1 GCA_014379665.1 Saprospiraceae bacterium
CATGATTGAGGTTCACAGCGGCATTGACCGAGTATAATTCTACCATGGCATGTACCAATTCATCAGCAGTCAGAGATGGGGTTGTATTTTCCTTTTTGTCGCTACAGGATATCAAACAAATAGAAACCATAAAAATCATTACCCATGTTGATCTATGTCGGTCAAATAAATTCATTTCAATTTTTTATCGGGTACATGAGTTCGGTCAGTGTCATTTTATTCCAGTCTGCTTCTTCCCACATCATATCAGATAATGTTGCTACAATGATACCGCAGGTGGGTATATTGTCGGTACAACCCGGTTTTATAAGGTTCGCAATATAGGTGATGCCGGGATTGTGACCAAAGAGTGCGACAGTTTTAATATCTTCTTCCAGTTCGGTAATGACATTTAAATAATCATCAGGCTGGCCGTGGTAAAGAGATGGCACCAAACGGACATCTAAGTCAAAAACAGTTGAAAAGTAATTTGCTGTGGTTTTGGCACGCAAAGCGTTGCTGGATATTAATATTTGTGGTATGTGGCCGGCTTTTTTCAATCTTTCTGCCATCAGTGGGGCGTCGCGTAATCCTCTGGAATCCAGCGGCCGGTCAAAGTCTGACAGGTTGAAATCATTCCATGAAGATTTGGCATGACGTATGATGATTACTTTTTTCATTACATCGAAAATTGCAACAACAAAAGTATAAAAATCAAACGAATGGAAGCCATCATTGTGGTGGATAGTTTTATTAAGTGAATTAATTATGATTAAATGGAAGTTTCAGTGTGTTTCCTGTTTCAATTTTTTGATTGGTATGGAGAATTACAAATTCTTAATGGATAGTATCGCAGTTGCAAACTTTGACAATCGGGTGATGCTTTGATGTGGGAAAGGCTACAGCGAGATAATAGTTAGTATTATTGAATTTTACAATTCTAAATTATCTAATATTTTATCCGCTCTCGGACAGTTTTTACTTCTGCCTATACCATTATAATTACCATTGTATATAAGTTCAATATAAAGAGACTGACTTTTCATTGAAATTATACAACATTCACTATCAAAACATTTCATTAAAAAGGTGTCCTGGAAAATATCGGGTGCTTTTGATATTATCATAATACCATCTGCCTTGACTTTGACCTCAACCTTTTGAATATTCTTATCGGTTTTCAAATCTGAATTCAAAAATCTTGGCCATGTAACAATTTGTGAATGAAGATCTATAAGGCAGTTTCCACTTAATAAATCATCATAAATATTAACACTATCCTGCTCCAATTTAATAATAATCCAATCACCTTGTTATGGGACTATTTTTTGGTAACTGGCTATTAAATAATATATTATAACCACCAATATTATAATTAATAACAAAATTATTTTATTACCAACCTTTTTTGGCATTTGAATTTGAATTAGTTATATTTAATCTGTGTTTTTATCTTGCAAAGATATAAAAATCTGACATCTGTTTGTTTTTTAAGGCAAACGCATGGCGACATAGCGAGGTAGATAAACCTACGCCGAACAGGGGGATACCGAATTACAAATTCTTAATGTATTGTATCGAAGTTGCAAACTTCGACAATCAAAGGTCGTAGCATGGTGAGATCGCCAACGAATCACTGGCGTAGTATCATGCAGGCTTCATCAAAGGAACATGGGAGAAACATGGGAGGAAAGTGGGAGGAATGTGGGAGGATCCTGGGAGTGTTGTCGGGTCAACGTCGGGACAACGTCGGGACAACCTGTTTCTTTTGGCAGAAATTGGGGTATTTAAATAACACTTTTAAATGGCAGTATAAAAGATATAAAACAAAATTTAAGCCCTTAAAATTCATTAAATATGCCTAAATATAGGGGAAGGTCAGATTTTATTCCCTGAAGATTATAAAAAGATTCAATTTGACATTAAAAGGGACAGATGTATTACTCTACGATCATCTTTTGCGTCGATGTTTTCCCTTTAGATGTGATATTTACTATGTAAATTCCGGGTTGCAGCATGATATCTATGGTGGTATCTGAAGATGTTTGTTGTTTTAAAAGTAATATACCCTGAGCCGTAAAAATTTCAACCAAAGCGTTGTCCTTTATTCCTTCTATAGTAATTTTGTTTTTTGTAGGATTAGGATATAAATGGTAGGTGTTGATATCAACGGATGAAGTCGAAGAAGGGTTCTGCCAAACCTGTCCGATCTTGTTTCCCCACAAATACTCAACCATGTCCGGCTTATCAATGAAAGGGTTTCTGTTTTTTTGCCAGAAATAGACTATATTGTTTCTGTTCATTTCAAAATCATCAGGCGGATCATTTCTGTGCCATTCCAATAAAGTGGCCAGATCACCAAATTTTCCTACCTGTCCTTCCGGATAACCGTTCACTACTTCCAGACCATTATATCGGACATCCAAAAAGAAAATACCCCTGGCTACGTCTCCTTTAAAACTTCCTGCCGTCCCCTGAGGCCCGTTATACTCTCCGTAAAACATGTTGCCTCTGGAGCTGTTTTCCTGTGCGTCTTCTGCCCTGATGGCATGAGCATCAGAATTGGCATGTCTGGTAGAGTCTGCATGGGTGTTCCGGAATATATCAGGTCCGTCTGCGTTATCATCCCCTTCGATACTGTCGAAGCCACCCCGCGATCTGGGCCAGGTATGTTCTCTGTTCCAGGTATTAACATTATTTGCTGATAGTTGGAAATCCAGTTTTGGACGACCTTTTTCGAGATAAACCAACCATATCTGATTGCTGTTTTCAGGATTTTGGTCAGATTGTTTTAAGATGTCGATCACATCATCATAAGTTTGAAACCTTACAATGGAAGTATCAGCTAGAATGCTCTGAAGTGCATCACGTAATTCATTATCAGCCAAACCTTGCAGATCACTGTAATAATCGTTCGGCTGTGTACCCAAAACTTTACCGAAAGTGGGGTGGGTAGGTGTGCCAAAGTTTGCAATTCTAAAGTCATTATCTACTATACGGATAGTCACATTATTATTTAAAAGCAGATAATTTGCCGGTATGCCAGTTATCATCAACAACAAAACTTCATCACCTTCATCAAACGCATCATCTATCAGTGTTATGGTAGTTGATACTGTATTTTGCCCTTTCAAAATTATCAAATTTGTAATTCCGACATAATCAGAAGCATTGAAGTTTTCATTATTCAATGAAAATTCAAAAAGCAGGTCTGTTTCTACATTATGCTCCGTAGTAAAAACGATCTCAAAAGATTCGCCTTCGTTATATTGAGTTTGATTAAATATAGTTCTGACACCATTGAGGATGACCCCTGTGCCGTCATTCAGTCTTCTTGGAGTAGGAACTCCTGCAAAATATGATCCGTCATTATGGCGCTGTATTGAATTGGTGTTATTGGTATTTCCTTCGTTGATTTGTTGTATGCCCGGATCAAATGCCCTGAATATAGCAATCATGCTTTCCACATCTGCGTCATTGGTGTCATAGAGAAGTACATCAATCAGTGTAGAATCAACATACGCGAGTGTTCCATCCGGAAAATCTTCTGCATCGGCCTTGTAGACAGCTACCGCATCGGCTCCATTCTGGATGACATTGACAGGGATACTATATTGAGGAAAAGGGGTGACCGTACTACTACCAACCAAAAATACTCCATTGATGTCTGTCTTATATCCTTCAAGATCGAGTGTCAAATAGCTGGTGTTGCCACCATTGTCCGACCCATTAAAAAATACAAGAACATAACCATCAAGTGAAAAATTGGGTACAGTAGATTTTAATTCTACAAACTCTTTATCGTCGACACCCGGGGTATCACAGTCGAGTTCATTGATGACAATGGCAGACTGCGAAAATAAGGAATTAAAGGTATATAAGGTAAAAATAAAGAGAATGGAATAAAACTTCATAATAGCAGATTAGGATATCAGATACAACACAAAGGTAGTTTAAAAAGTCAGCATTATACGATGCTGTTTAAGATTGCATGTTTTACTTCACATGATGTTAATAAAATAGGCATATGTTGGATTTGTAAGGCTAGTATTGGATGAAACTTGCGCCAGCAGAGGTCCTGAGTGCAGACGGTATTGAATTCTAATTTCTTAATGCATTTTATTCGATCAATGTTACAAAGTAAATTAGTTCCTGAATTGTGTAAGCAGTTTTATAGAAAGAGGGTTTAAAAGGACTTTACCGGAGTTGAAATTTCTCTTTAGTTTGAAG
>JACMLK010000439.1 GCA_014379665.1 Saprospiraceae bacterium
ACATCTCTGGCCAATGACCACGATCGCCTGCATCTGGTTCAATTAGCTATAGCCGACAATATCAATATTAAGGCATCTAATGTGGAATTTTCGTTGCCTGTACCTTCCTATACTATAGATACTTTAACTTACTTAGAAGAAATGTATCCAAAAAAAACTTTTTGTCTGATCATGGGAGCTGATAATTTGGAAAGCATTGAAAAGTGGAAGAATTTTGAAAAATTATTATCCGATTACGATATATATGTCTACAACAGACCTGGTTTCAAATTGGGAAAATACGCAGATCATCACAGAATAAAAGTGCTTGATGCACCATTACTCGATATTTCAGCTACTTTTATCAGGACAGCTATTAAAGCCGGCAAATCTGTTCAATATTTGTTACCTGACCCCGTATATAAGTATTTAGAAAATTCAAATTTGTATAGATAGCCTTCATAGGTTAAAATTTTGAAGGGATGAATACAATAAAAAGTGATCTCAAAGCTTTATAATTATCGAAATAGTATGATTAAAATGAATAAGCTTGTCATTGTTTTGTTTTTGTCCCTGATAATTTTTAATACAGTCTCCGGCCAGACCGCTAATCTGGCTCTGGGAAACTGGAAATCTCATCTGGCGTATAAAGAAGGAATTTCAGTTACACAAAGTAAGGATAACGTCATGTATGCTTCTCAAAGAGGCATGATTCTTATCAACAAGTCTGATCTTTCTGTGAGTTATCTTGCAAAAGAAGATGGATTGTCAGATGTGAATATATCCAGATTATATTATGATAAGCATCATGAACAACTGATTATTATTTACTCAGATAATAATATTGATATACTGAATGGTACTGAAATTACCAACATTCCGTTTATTAAATCAAATTTAAATATTATTGGCAGTAAGACGATCAATGATGTATTTTTATCCCAATCAAATGAAGCGGTTATTGCCACTGATTTTGGAGTTTTGGGTTTTAATACAGATAAACTTGAGTTTTCCTTTACTACTTTTACGGACCTCAGGGTAAATGAAGTGTCCATCCTTGATGGAACACTATATGCCGGTACCGAAGAAGGCCTCTTTAAAGTATCTTTAACTGGTACAAATTTGTCAGACTTTAGTAATTGGCAACAATTAACATCCACAGAAGGACTTCCACAATCTTATGAAGTCAAAGCATTGGCAGTTCAGTATAACAATTTGTATGTTTTGATAAATAATAATATTTATAAAATGTCCACACCAGGACAATTTTCAATAATTTTCACCCCGACCATATCCACAGATAAAATCAACTATATTTCAGAAGAAGGAACAAGTTTGATGGTTGGCATTGAAGATAATCAGAATAGGAGCAGAACCGTATTTATTGATGAATCCGGTACAATTTCAGACGGAGGCGCTGATTGTATTAATAGGGTATTGTTCGCTATTGAAGACGAAAAAGGGAGAATATGGTACGCTGATCAGTGGGACCCTATCAGATATACAGAAAATAAAACATCAGGTTGTGTAAAACTTGTATTTCCAGGTCCGTTTGCCAATACAGCCGGTGAAGTTTCATTTAAAAAAAATGTGGCCTATTTTTCTTCTCTCGGCATAACTGATGATTATCAGTATGCTTTTACTAACAGAGGATTTTATGAGTACACTGACGGTAAATGGAATAATTACAACCAGGATAATGTCGCTTTGATCAGAGATAAAGACTTTCAAAATGTTCAGGCAATAGCACCTCATCCAAACACCCCGGAAATATACATCGGGAGCTATTGGAATGGTTTATTAAGTTATAATACAGAGACAAAAGAAGCAAAACACTGGAATAAAGATAACAGTATGCTTCAGGGTGTGACAGGTGACGAAGCCAGAACCAGGATTTCAAGTCTTTATTTTGATAAGGATAATAATTTATGGATATCCAACTTTGGTGCGCCAAAACCATTAGTGGTTAAAACCAAAGATGATACCTGGTACAATTTTTCAGTACCGGGAAGCAAAGATCTGGGGGATATTGCCATAGATCACCAAGGCAATAAATGGATAGCTGTAGTAGGTGTTGGAAATGGCCTTTTAGTTTTCAATGAAGGTGCTAAAATTGCAGACCCTACAGACGATATGATCAGATACATCACTAAAAACAATAGTGAAATATCAGGCAATAAAGTAAATAGTTTGGTGGTTGATCTCGATGGGTCAGTTTGGGTTGGAACTGATCAGGGTTCGGTCGTTTTTGATTGCGGTGATCCTTTTGATGAAAATTGCAGAGGTAATACCCGAAAGGTAGTGGTAGATAATATCCCGGCTTTATTATTGAAAGACGAGGATATTCTTTCCATAGAAGTTGACGGAGGCAACAGAAAATGGTTTGGTACCAGAAATGGTATATTTGTTCAGTCTCCGGATGGCATCACTCAGGAAGCCAGATTCACAGTTAAAAATTCACCGTTGCTGGACAATAAAGTAACTGATCTTAGTTACAATCCAATATCGGGAGAAATATTTATCACTTCTGCAGGGGGTATCCAAAGTTACAAAACGTTTACAACATCTGGTGGAAGTAATCATAGTGCTAACGTATATGCATATCCTAATCCTGTTTACCCCGAATATAATGGTTATATCGCCATCAAAGGGCTTATCAGAGATGCAAATATTAAAATAACAGATATTAATGGTAAGCTAATTTACGAAACTAAAGCCCTGGGTGGTCAGGCTATTTGGGATGGTAAGGATTATAATGGGGTGAGGGCTTCTACAGGAGTTTATTTGGTATTCAGTGCCAATGAAAGTACATCGGGAAGTCCTGAAGCATTTGTAACAAAAATTCTTTTTATAAATTAATGAAAGATTTATAACTGTGACTTACTGATTACTTCAAGATAGTAGTTTTCGTACTGTGGCAGGATTTCATGAATATCAAACTTCTTCGCCTGACTAAAGGCATTTTTTCTGAATTTTGCCAAAGAAATATCGTCTTCAAGAAGCTCAATACATCTTTTTGCCATTCCGGTTACATCACCTATATCACAGACGTATCCGGTCACTCCATCAATGTTGACTTCCGGCAACCCTCCTGCATTCGATGAAATCACCGGGACTTCACATGCCATTGCTTCAAGTGCAGCCAAACCAAAACTTTCATTTTGTGATGGAAGAATAAAAAGATCTGAAACTGCCAGAATTTCTTCCACTGCTTCCTGTTTTCCAAGAAATCTTACGTGATCACAAATATTCAGTTTTCTGCAAAGCTCCTCCATGCTGTTACGTTCAGGACCGTCTCCTATTAATAGTAGTTTTGCACTTACTTTACTTATAACTATTTCAAATATTCTAACCACATCTTCCACTTTCTTTACTTTTCTGAAGTTAGAAATATGTACCAGAATTTTTTCTCCATCAGGAGCAATTGCTTTTTTAAAGTGATCTTTATTTGTTTTCCTGAATCTGCTAAAATCAATAAAATTATGAATAACTCTTATGTCCTGTTTTATTTGAAAAGTCTGTAAAGTTTCTTCTTTAAGATGGTGGGACACTGCAGTAACGCCATCAGAAGAATTGATACTAAATTCAACTACCGGAGCGAATGAACTATCTGTACCAACCAGTGTAATATCCGTACCATGCAAAGTGGTGATGATCGGAATATGAATGCCCTTACTCTTTAAAATTTGTTTAGACATATAGGCTACTGCTGCATGTGGAATTGCATAATGAACGTGAAGAATGTCAAGCTTTTCAAAACGAATTACATCAACTAATTTGCTGGCAAGCGCCGTCTCATAAGGTGCGAATTCAAAGAGCGGATACTCCATAGCGGTTACCTCATGAAAAAAAACGTTGGCATGAAAAGTTGTTAATCTTACCGGTCTTTTGTAAGTGATGAAATGAACTTCATGTCCTTTACCTGCAAGTCCGATTCCCAGTTCAGTTGCTACTACTCCGCTTCCTCCAAAAGTCGGATAACAAACAATTCCAATTTTCATACTTTCCTTTAACCCTATTTGAAAAAAATTATCCTGTAAGTGTACACCAAAGTTGAATAAACAAAAATAAATATAAATCGTTGAGGGTAAAAGATTAACTGTATCTTTATACAATGGATTGGAATAGTTGTTTAAAAGGATTCAGATCATATCTTCTGCTTGAAAAATCATTATCCGGACATACAATAGAAGCATATATCAGGGATGTAGGTAAACTCCTTGAATTTGTTCTGATTCATAAAATAGATTTAACTCCGGACAAACTGACCTCTGATCATCTTACTTCATTTATTTATTATATCAATGATCTTGGGCTTGAGCCAAAAAGTCAGGCAAGAATCATCTCCGGAATCAGGGCTTTTTATAAATTCCTGATCATGGAAGATATAATCAATACTGATCCATCTGAATTACTGGAAAGTCCTAAATTACAAAGAACATTACCGGATGTACTCAGCTATGAAGAAATTGATAAAATACTTAATTCAATTGACATGTCTCAACCGCATAGCCAAAGAAACAGAGCTATGATCGAAACTTTATATGCATGCGGACTTCGGGTGACTGAATTGGTCACTTTAAAATGGAGTAATTATCATCCGGATCAAGGTTTTATCAAAGTTTTAGGTAAAAACAATAAAGAAAGGCTGGTTCCTATAGGGGATTCAGCTATAAAGCATATTGATTTATATCTGGCCACTGAAAGAAAGTCACTTCCAATAATAGCTAAGAGCCACGAAGATACCTTGTTTCTCAACCGTAGAGGAAAAGGCTTGAGTAGAATCATGATCTTTACTTTAATAAAGAATTTTGTATCTCTTGCAGGAATTCAAAAAACAGTGAGTCCCCATACTTTCAGACATTCTTTTGCCACTCATCTGGTAGAAGGGGGAGCAGACCTACGCGCTGTACAGGAAATGTTGGGTCACGAATCTATCCTTACCACGGAGATTTATACTCATTTGGACAGACAATATTTGAGGGAAACATTGATAAAATACCATCCTCTGGCCAAGTCGAAAAAATAATATGCCATTCAAATTTATTTAACATTACAAGTCTGTTGTGGTACTAGTGAAATGATTCCAGCCCTGTGAGGTTATCGGATGAATATTACCACCTGTAGTATGAAGAGTTATACCTTCTGATACATCTGTGATCTCACCTATGATAAATACTTCAGGCATGAACCTGATTTTTTCAAGATCACGTTCATTAATAGTAAATAATAGTTCATAATCTTCCCCTCCATGCAGCGCGCATGTGATAGGATCCATATTAAAGTCCAGGGCTGTACGCTCAGTATCCGGATGTAACGGCACTTTCCCTTCTTCTATGAATGCACCTGTGCCTGATTGTGTACAAATATGTATAATTTCACTCGCCAGACCATCTGAAACATCAATCATGGAAGTAGGTTTAATATTCACTTTTTTGAAATAGGCAATAGCCCCTGCCTGTGCTTCCGGTTTTAATTGGCGTTCTATTAAATACTGACTACTTTCCAGTTCGGGCTGAATTCCGGGATGGGACAAAAATACTTGTTTCTCTCTTTCCAGAATCTGCAATCCAAGATAGGCAGCTCCAAGATCTCCGGTTACACATATTATATCTCCCTTTTTAGCCCCGTTTCTGTAAACTATGTCCTTTTTGGATGCCTGACCAATGGCGGTAACGCTAATCACCATGCCTTTGGGAGAGGATGTAGTATCTCCACCAACAAGATCTACTTTATACATTTTGCAAGCCAAATATATGCCATCATAAAATTCCCGAAGGGCTTCAAGTGAGTATTTACTTGATATTGCGATAGATATGGTGATTTGGGTGGGAATGGCATTCATTGCAAAAATATCCGATAAATTGGAAACAACTGATTTGTAACCCAGATGTTTGAGTGGTGTATACATCAGATCAAAATGAATCCCTTCAACCAGCATATCAGTTGATACCACCGTAACTTCATTATCATTTTGAAGGATAGCAGCATCATCACCTACCCCTTTGATGGTGTTAGGCTGGCGGTATTCAATATTTTTGGTGAGATCCATTATCAGGCCAAACTCACCTAAAGTATTGACATCTGTAAAAGTGGTATTGTCATTATTGTTCATTCAGAGTTGATTATAGGACAAAGTTAATAAAAACCTGAGTCTTCAGGATTTTGAGTATCAGAAAGAAGTTTTAGTCAATCAAAGAAATATCCACTAAGCTCCATAGGACATCATTATCAGGAAATGGAGCCTGGTACACATACTTTTTAGCTGTAAAAGGATGAGTAAATTCAAGCTTGTAGGAGAGCAAACAAATACTTCTATCGAGATTTGGTCGCCTTGAGCCATATTTCAGATCTCCTTTTACGGGCATTTCCATGGTGGCTAATTGAGCTCTGATCTGGTGAAATCGTCCGGTTTCAAGATCAATTTTTAATAGATGATAATTTTCAAACGACTGGAGTAATGTATAATGAAGCACGGCTTCTTTAAAATTTTCATCTACTTTTTCATCTGCAGTCATAGCCCGGTTGTGTAATTTTTTGATAAAATGGCGCAATTCAGTTTTTTCTTTTTCAGGATTTCCGGCTACCAGGGCAAGATATGTTTTTTTTACCACCCTTTCTTTCAACATTTCAGTAAATGCTTCTGTAAAGACTTTATTCTTTCCAAAAATCACCAGCCCACTCACAGGCTGATCAATTCTGTTGAGTACAAATATCTGACTTTTATATTTTTCTTTAAGAATTTTCTCAAGATCATCCTGTCCGGCATCAGTAGCCTGAACAGCCACACCATATTTTTTGAGTACAATCAGGAAATCATCTGTTTCGTCAATGATAACATAGTTATCATCAAATGGCTTTTGATTAATATGTTTAAGTAGTGAGAAATCCACAATCCTTTTCTTCAGTAAAATTATTCAACTTCTTCATAATCAACATAATCTTCCTGATTTTTGTTTTCGGTATTTTGAGGTGTTTTACTTTTTTCCTTTATTTGTTTGGGTACAAAGTAATGCTGGTATACATAATAACCAATAGCGAGCATTACAAGATATTTTATCATTTTAAATTAAATATTTTAAGTAAGATAAAGATAAGGGTCTTATTTTATAGTTCAAAATATATTGCTAATAACTTGAAAAGAGATAGTTATTCATTGAAACAATAAAAATAATCCAAATAAGTTCTTATAATATTTGAAATCGGCTAATTAATAAGAGTATGTTTAAATTTTCATGTTTGAGCGAAAGCGAGCAAATTTAATTTTA
>JACMLK010000440.1 GCA_014379665.1 Saprospiraceae bacterium
TAACTCCTATTTCCTGATCAAAAGCCTGCTTCATGGTTACACCCGCCGGAAGTGATTTTTCAAATTCATCGAGTACTGTTTGAATTTGGGCCCGTGTGGAAATAATATTTTTTTTATCCTTCATAGCCGTATTGACCCAAATGGCCCTTCTTCCATTGTATCTGGCGATATGGGTATAGTTTTCTTCTGCATAAAATATGCGGGCTACCTGACTCAGTCTGACTATTTTGCCATCTTTTGTGACATGAACGATAGCACTTTTAATATCTTCAATATTCCTGTATTCAGAAGTTGTTTTTATACTGTACTTTCTATTTCCCAAATCAATATCTCCGCCGGGAACGTTGACATTATTTGCCTGAATAAGTCCTAAAACCTGGTTTAAACCTAATTTCAAAGCCGCCATTTTTTCCAGATCAATCTCAATTTTTATCTGTCTTTCAGAAGCAGCCTGTACCTCAGACCACTTTACATCTTTGATTCTTTCCAGATTTTTTTCGAGCAATTCGCCCAAAGCTTTCAAGGATTGCATAGATGCAGTATCAGAGATCAGGGCAGTTTGTAAAATAGACACATCGCTGCTTGTCGCTTTTTTTATATCAAAAAGTAAAATACCTTCCGGAAGATCAGGTCTGATTTTATTTATTTCACGAATGACATCATTATTTTTTACTTCCACATCCACTCCAAAATTGAATTCGATCAATACTACCACAAGACCATCTTTGATCGTCGTATTAATTTTTTTAATATCAGTGAGTTGATATAATTCTTCTTCAATCGGATCAGCAACCAACTTCTCCATATCTTTTGGATTGGTACCCGGATACGCCACTATTATCGTAAAAATCGGGGCACCGAAAGGCGGATCTTCACCTCTCGGCATATTGAGCAACGCATTGATACCCAGTACCATGGCTGCAATAAATATCACTAAAGTAAACTGCCAGTTTTTGACAAAAAATTTATTAAAACCCATGACGGAGTAATTAAAATTTAGAAATTAAGATTCACTGTTTAAGGGGAATATGAAGCCAACGCTTATCATTCAGGGCCCAATTATTTTTGAAAATTTATTTTATCTCCTTCTTCCAGATACATCGATCCGATAGTGACGACCTCTTCAATTCCATCCAGGCCCTGACTAACAGCCACTTTATCACCCAATAACTTTGCTATTTTCAATACTATTTTTTTTGCTTTGCCTTCCACTATGGTATATGCATATGCGGTATTGCCATCAGATTTTACAAGTGCTTCTATTGGGATGACGCTGAATGATTCTTTACTATTTGTACTTATGAAAGTATTAGCCGTAAGACCTGCAGCAAGATTCACAGGTTGATTTCTGAATTTTATATCCACATCAAAAGTTCCGCTGGCATTACTTCCAACTGATGATTTATTTGAAATATAAGCATCATAAATTTTACCCGGATAGGCGTCCATTTCTACTTTAACTTTGTCATTAAGTCCTATTCTCGCCCAATCCCTGTCTATTAATCCCGTTTTTATCACCCAATCCTTGTTTCCAATTCCCATGATGGCAAAAACCGGAGTACCCGGTCCGGTTATTTCTCCTGTTCTCATCATTTGTTTGACAATTTTGCCCGAAATCGGAGCATATACTTTACTATAATTCTGATTGAATCTGGCAATCTCAGTTGTCCTGCCGGCGACTTCGTATCCTGTGGTAGCATTTTGGTATTGTTCCAATGTAGCCACACTATCTGTATAAAGATTCTGAACCCGCTTCATGTCTCTTTCGGCTTTGGCCAATCCTTCTTCAGCCTGTCTCACCTGTGCATTGATTTCATCCATCTTAAGTATGGCGAGTAACTGGCCTTTTCTGACCATATCGCCTTCCTTAACATATGTTCTTTGAATGATGCCACCTGTTTTGAATGATGGTTTGGCTTCTGATTCACTCATAATAATTCCCATGACAGAGATATCTGATTCTTCGGTATATTTTTCCACCCTCACGGTCTTTACATATATTCCTTCAACTTCAGAAATTTCTTTTGAGAAGGACTTCTTTTCTTCATTTTTACATGCCGCAAAGCATAAGCCAAGGATGGCTATTATGATGACTATGTATTTCATGGTTTTATTTTTTAATGTTAATATTAATTGATTGGAAACGCTGCAGTGACATAAACATACTCTGCCCATTTAACCCATGCATTGTTTTGAGCGATGACAAATTGCAGGTTGACTTGTGTAACCTGAGATTGAGCATCCATCAACTCGAGATAATTGGCACTACCTTCTTTATATTTCCTGAATACTTCATTATAAATTTTACTGACAGCATTTATTCTTGTCCGGTAGGTTTTGGCTTGAGCTATAGCAGATCTCAGATTCTCAGCAGCCACAGATATCATAAGATTCATTTGTTCTTCTATCTCATTTTTTTGAGCTTCAGATGCCTGTATGTCAGATTTTATAGCTTCTTTGCGGTATTTATGTTTTTTATTGTCATAAATATTAATTTCGAGATTCAGACCAACTAATATGTAAGGATCAAAACCAAAATCAAAAGCCTGGGAACCAAAATCCAATTGAGCACCAATTTTGGGTAAATAAAACTGATCCTCTTTTTCATTGGCAAGATGCAGCATTTTTATACCCTGGTTGATTTGGGCTACTTCTTCTCTTTGCAGGATATTTGAATTAGAAATATCGGGAACTTCAGGTAACTCAATGTGCCACACCGAACTATCTTTGACACCTAGGGTAAATTGCAGATATCTTAGTGCATTCCTGTGATTGGAACTGGCTTCAATTTTTTGTGCTTCTATGGCAGCTATCTGTGTTTCAATTCTGGACAATGAAGAAGGCAAAGACGTTCCATTGCGTATCATACTTTGAGTAGTCCTTTTTGCTTCCGACAATAAGGTATCTGTAGCCAGATAAATATCAATGACATTTTTACTTGTTATACTTTGAAAATAAGCCAACATTACATCTTTGGAAATCTGACGTTTGAAAGCTTTAATCTCTAACTCCTTCAGGTATAAAGACTCTGTTTTCAATTTTTTATTAATAACAAGATCAGGATAATATATCGGTTGGGATATTCTGAATCTTGCGTCATAAAAATTGTTTGGCAGTAATTGTGTATTTACATTGTTGATTTGCGGGAAAACAGTGGAATTAGTTAATTGATTGAGTGTGCCATACACTGGATTGAGGAGATCACCAACAGGGAAATCTATACTCCTTCCTCCTTCAGCCAGCGTATATTGTGTGGCAAACATGACCGAAGGTCCATAAAGCGCCTTGGCTTCTTGTAGGGCAAATGATGCGCTGTTCAACTGAAAATGCTTTGCCTTCAATAGATGATTGTTCTCCCATGCAATTTGAACCATGGGTAAAAATTCCTGGGAAAAAATCTTCGGATAACCTGATACCAGAAAGAAGATTTGAGAACAGATAAATACTAATTGGTTTTTCATGTTATTTTTATGAACACTGTTTAGGATTAGTTAAAAAAATTATCTCTTAAAAATAGATATCAACATGGAGTCAAGTGTTTTGGCTATCAGTTCTTTGGTTTGATTTCTTTCTACTATCTCAAGTCTTTCAGATTGAGCAAGATTAACGAGTCCATGCACACAACTCCACAATTGCAATGCAAGTATTCTTTCTTCCAAACCTCTGAGATGGAGCTGTTCAATAGCTTCTTTGCAAGTGATGGCTAGAAAATTGAACATAGCCATACCTTCATCCCAATCCTCCATACACTTTTCGATGTGCTTCATTGGTTTATCTGAATTAAACATTAAATCATACCAGTCTTTATTTTCCAATCCGAACTTTACATAAGCATTCCCAATGCTGTGTATTCTTTTAATTGGATCTGTTTCTGCAAATGCATGTAGCATATATTTATTCATCAACATGAAACCCATTTCCATCAACTCATGTAATATCTCATCCTTATCCTTGAAGTACAGATAAATAGTCGCCGGACTGTATTCGATGGTAGTGGCAATCTTGCGGATAGACAGACCTTCTTTACCATGTTTAAGAAGAATTTTTTTTGCAGCATTGAGGATTAACTCCTTGAGCTCTGCTTTGTCCCTTTCTTTTCTTTCCGTGAGTCCCACCGGTGATAATTATTTAAGATAATCAATTAAAATACAAAAATAATAAACACTGTTCAGTTTATCAACATCTAAATTATATATTTTAATTATTTTCGACTAAATCATCAAAATGAACTTCTAAAAAGTTATTTCATCCTTCCAATAATCTATAAAATAAAATACCTTCAAAAATCTTTAAGACTTTCAAAGGTATTTATAATCAGTTATGCTTTAAATTGCAGAAAGCATTTTATCTTATCAGACTAAAATTATTAATATAAAGTTTCTCTTCGCCATTACAAACATATTTTATCCTGAAAATATACATCCCTCCATTCCCCGGAGCATTGTTAATATTGCCATCCCATGAGTCCAATAAATCATTTGTTTCCCATACTTTGGCACCCCATCTGTTATAAATTTCAAAATATTCCAGGTCATCCAATAAAAAGGTATTGCTTATTCCAAACCGGTCATTAAGACCATCATTATTTGGAGTGAATGCTTTGGGCAATAATAAATTATTACAATCCAATTTGTCTTTTTCAGCAACAAAAATCCTTACAGAATCTTTACTTACACATGTACCATGATCGAAAGTGATGTTAAAAGTAGTAGAAATGTCTGGCGAAGCAACAGGGTTTGGACTTGTCGGATCGTCGAGATTTCCCGGTGGTATCCATTGTATATTAGTGGCACAGGATGGCCCTGTCTCCAGGGTAATAGATTGACCTTTGAAAATGGTAGTATTGTCCGTAACTATTTGATCGGGGAAAATATAAATTTCCTTAATTTCAATTTCAGATAATGCCCGTGCGTAGAGAGATATTTCATCAATTCGTCCACTCAGTTTCTGAGCAGTTGTACAGGGGCTATTTGCAAACGCCATTTCAGCCAGTTTACTAAATACGATATTTTCTCTGGA
>JACMLK010000441.1 GCA_014379665.1 Saprospiraceae bacterium
TATTTAATTTTATATAAAATATTTTCTTAAGTTTAGAATTCGCAAATATGGATATTTAACTCAATTGCGTAATAGCTGCTTTCCGCCATTTATATTCAGCAAATAGATTGATAATAATGATCTATAAATTAAAAAGTAACCCATCGCTTTTGCTTTTTTTTTCTAAAAAATCACATAACCAACCCCACCCTGAATGCCAGTGCCACTAACTCCATTGAATTGCGCACATCCAGCTTTGAAAATATATTAGTCCGGTGACTCTCCACCGTGTGTTTAGATAGATTCAGCATCCCGGCAATTTCTTCTGTAGTTTTCCCTTTGCATATCTGAAGTATGATTTCTACCTCCCTCAGGGATAACTTACCGTGTATTTCCTTATGTCTTTCTTTTAACACAAGGTGATGTATCTTTTGAATGCGTGACAGGATCATCTCCTGATTAGGGTGCTCCTGAAGGAAATTCTGCTCCTTTTCAGGACCGGTTACATCACCATGTTTAATCCTGATGGAGTCTTCCACTTCAAGAAGTGACCGTACGATTTCGGGATTGACACTTTGTTTCATAGTACCAGGGATTAATGACTAAAATTTAACTCAACAAACGACGACAAATAAAACCATATAGATTCACCCACGATTAGAGGGAAACAGCCAAATTTTAATTCGTACAAATCAAAACTTTTGATTTTCAGATTAAAACTCAGGTCTTAATGCTGCTATTTTGAAAAAGTAACCTTTGAGATGTTGTTTATTTTGTTTTAAATACTTTTTATTCTGCATTTCTTGAAATTCATCTTATATATATTTCCGAAAAAACAACATTGTTATAATATTTATTAGTTTTGCATAGCAAATCCCAAGAACTTGGATTGGATCCTTAAAATCAAAACAAACAATAACCAAGCCCTCAAAGAAGTTTACAGTCTTTGCAGGGATGAGTGTATAAGTTGGTTGCAAAAAGATTTTGGATTGCAGACTGATGACGCACTGGATGTGTTTCAGGTCTCCGTAGTCATCTTGTATGACAATGTGATGACCGGAAAACTTCTTGAACTTACCTCCAATATCCAAACCTATCTGAAAGGCATCGCCCGAAATAAAGCACTGGAAATTATACGAAACAGGAAAAGGATTACTTCTGATACCAGTCTTCCGGTTATGGTTCAGTATGTGTATGAAGAAAATGAAAAAATGATCCTGGAGGAACAATTGTCTGCCTCTCTCATAGCATTGGAACTGATAGGCGACCCGTGCAAATCTCTGCTGCAATTGTATTATTACCAGGACCTGAGTATGGAAGACATCACCCCTTTGATGGGGTATAAAAACACCGACACGACCAAAACTCAAAAATATAAGTGCCTCAAAAGGTTACAATCCATCTATTATGAACATATATTAAAAAACGACAGCATTGAAAAGTAGTCAGGAAGATATAGAATTGCTGGAAGCGTATCTGAAAGGAAGGCTGGATAAAGTGTCTGTCATTAATGTAGAGGCAAGATTGGCGGTAGAAAAGAAGTTGTCCGAAGATTTGAGTGAATTGAATATCATAACACAAGGTATACGAGCTGATGGACTGGATGAAAAGTTCCGTATGCTGAAAGAGTATGAGCAATCTAAGTATAAAAATGAAGATCAAGAAGATAGGTCAGACCATAAAACAAAAACCTTATGGTGGAAATGGTTGCTGACTTTGGTTATTATTTCTCTGATTTCTTATGTGGGATATTATACTTTGTCAGGAAAGGAAAAAAAAATGCCGGAAGCGTATAAACAACTATTTGCAGAACGGTTTGACAGTGAACTTATCCTGCATAAGACGATGAGGGCTGCCGTTCAGACAGATGGGTTGAGTCAGGAGCAGAGACGCGCTTATGAGTTGTATAGTATTCAGATGTTTGACGATGCAATACCTTTATTGGATGAGCTGTGGGTGATCCGAAAAGATACTCTGGCGTTATTTTACCTTGGTATCAGTAAAATAGGAATTGGTCAA
>JACMLK010000442.1 GCA_014379665.1 Saprospiraceae bacterium
GAGATTATAGCTCAGCTGGTTAGAGCGCCGGATTGTGGTTCCGGGGGCCGTGGGTTCAAGTCCCATTAGTCTCCCATTCAAACAAAGGCAGTTTCATTTTGAAACTGTCTTTTTTATTTCTGCTAGTGCTCTGTCCAGAAAAAGAGTTAAATTATAATGGTAGTTATTTTTTTAAAGATCAAGACAAAAAACACAGGCATAGCTGTAGCTATGGCGAGTATTTTTAACGCAGAAATTTAGAAAAAGAACAACATTTCATTAAGTTCTTTTTCTTGACGGATCACTAATTGCACATTTGACTTTATAAATACTAACTTTGCTTAGGGAAAATAGTCAACCATGAATTCGACCTATTATATTGCACCATATGAAATTTAGCATTCTCAGTCTTTGGATAACTTGCATTTGTGTCACCATAATCTCTTTTTTTTATTATCCAAAATGGAATAAAGACACTACGGAAGCTACCATAAGTTGGGATGTTTCAGGTTATTATTGGTACCTGCCTGCATTTTTTACTTATAAGGATCCTCGTAAACTGGATTTTAACCAGGTTATTTTTGATAAATACAGACCCACTCCAAATCTTCAGCAGGCATTCAAAGCGCCGAACCAAAATTTTGTTTTCAAATATAGTTGCGGACAAGCCGTAATGTTGCTTCCGCCATTTTGTATAGCCAATGTATCAGCAAAATGGTTGGGTTATGAGGCTGATGGATTTACGAGACCTTATCAGTTTGCTATTTTCCTGTGGGGTCTTTTAGTTAGCCTTACAGGCTTATATATACTGAGAAAGATCCTTGTGCAATATTTTTCGGAAACAGCCGCAGGACTCAGTCTGCTTATTATTGCTTTTGGGACCAATTTTCTGGAGTATGGCGCCATTACAAATGCCATGACACACAATTATCTCTTCACTTTATACACTTTTCTGATTTGGTTGACCATCTTATTTTACAGAAAACCGTCATTCTCCTATGCAATGGGTATTGGTGTTTGTCTTGGACTTATGGTTTTGACCAGACCCACCGAATTGGTAGCGGTGATTTTTCCATTAATATTCGGGATTAAAATCACAAAAACAGACATCACCGAAAGGATAAAGTTTTTATTTAGTCAGTTTGAGAAAATTTTCCTGACAGGAGTTATTATAGTATGTATAGGATCATTGCAGTTATTTTACTGGAAATTTTCATCCGGGTCATGGATCGTTTATAGCTATGAAGACCAGGGATTTAGCTGGCTTAGGCCACATATCATGGATGGTTTATTCAGCGGAAGGGCAGGATGGCTGATATATTCACCTGTTATGGTATTGGTCATACCGGGATTTATCTATTTTTATAAAAACTACAGATCACTGTTTTACTGCCTTTTTATCTTCTCTGCTCTTTTTATGTATATAACCTTTGCCTGGGATATCTGGTGGTATGGCGGTAGTATCGGACAGAGGGCCATGGTTCAGATATACCCTGTGCTAGCTTTTCCTTTGGCTGCCTTTATACAATCATTCCAAGCCGTCAATCTAAAAGCCATGATGACTTCATTATTTGTGGTGTGTTGTATTCATTACAATATCTGGGTGACACACCAGGCACATTACGGAGGCTTGCTGGTTGCCGGTGAAATGACTAGTGAATATTTAAAAGCTATTTTTTTAAAGAACCAACTCCCGCATGATGCCAGAAAGCTCCTCGACACAAAAAATATGTACAAAGGCGAAATTAAACAGCCGGTCTACCTTATGACAGAAAATGATAGTGTTGGCTACATTGGAAATATTTGTCTTAATGATACAGTTCAGTTCAGCCCTGCCAAAAAATTCAAACTACCTTCTTCCAATGGCTGGTTGAGGGCTTCAGCAGACTTTTTGACAATTCATAAAGAATGGGAATCGTGGAAAATGACGCAACTGATATTGAAATATTACAAAGCCGGCAAAGAGATCAACAGTGATGTGCTTCGTGCTCAAAGACATCTGGATCCTGGTAAAAAAGTAAATCTTTTTCTTGACTCCAGATTAACCGACATGCCTGATGAAGTCGAAATTCTATTATGGAACAGCGATGGAAAAACCGAAATCTGTGTTGATAATATCAGGTTGCTTTTTCATTCCGGTGAGTAATCCGGATATATTGCAACCTTGTTTTATAAGTAATTATCAACAATCTGACAAAGGTTAATAAGGATTAGCATTTCCTATTGAAATTTTAGGAATGTGTGAAGAAGATTTGGAACTCCTTAAAGAAGCTATTTGACTACTTAAAGAAACTATTTAACAACTCGAAGAAGATATTTGACCACTTGAAGAAGCTATATGAGTACCTAAAGAAGCTATATGAGTACCTAAAGAAGCTATTTGAGTACCCTAAGAAGCTATTTGAGTACTTGAAGAAGCTATTTGAAAACCTGTAGAAGGTTTTTGAACACTTAAAAAGGCTATTTAACCGTATCAAAAAACCCGGAATGGTAGCTAATTATCTTCATTCTAGTGAGAAATGCCCCGCTTCCTTCCACATCATAAATCCTAACAATTGATATTTTTTTATAAATTTACACAAAATTTGAATCAATTGGAAAATCATCCGGTAAGAAATGGTCTGATATTAGGCGTGGCAAGTATAGTGTTTACACTGGGATTATATCTTATCAATCCAAAATTTATGCTAAGCTGGGGATCCTGGGCAGGAATTATCATCATGGTTTATTTTATGAGGAAATCTGTTTTAGATCAAAAAAAGGATAACAAAGGGTTTATTTCACTCGGGGAAGGATTCAAAATGGGTTGGTTAACCTATATATTGGGTACGGTCATTTCTACTTTATTTTCGTTTGTACTGATCAATTATATAGATCCGTCATTAATAGAGATATTAAAAGATATTCAGATAGAAGCCATTGAACAAATATCCAAATCATTTAATATGCCCGAAGACACTATGCAAGCCCAGATCGAAGCTATCGAAGATACCAATCCATTTAGTGTGGCTTCATTAGGTATTGCTTTACCCATTTCCTTTTTATTTCCCGGCGCAGTGATCGCCATCATTATAGCCTCAGTATTAAAAAAGAATGTACCTGATGCAAAGATGTAAAAAGGGTTATATTTATTTTGTGTATTACATTGATTAATAAATAATGTTGGATATATCATTCGTCATCCCCTTATTGAATGAAGCGGACTCCCTCCCGGAACTCCATGACTGGATAACCAAGGTTATGGAAAGAGAACATTATGCTTATGAAATCATTTTCGTGGATGATGGAAGTAAAGACAATTCCTGGCAGGTGATCGAAAAGCTCAGACAGAAAAATCCCTGTGTACGGGGACTAAAATTCAGAAGAAATTATGGTAAATCCGCAGGTTTAAACGTGGGTTTTGAACATGCAAACGGTGCAGTCATCATTACTATGGACGCTGATCTGCAGGATAGCCCGGAAGAGATACCTGAGATGTACAGAATGATAAAGGAAGACGGTTTTGACATCGTTTCAGGGTGGAAGAAAAAACGTTTTGACCCTATCTCCAAGACCATACCGACAAAATTGTACAATTTCGTCACCAGCAAGATGTCCGGCATTCATCTGCATGATATGAACTGTGGGTTAAAGGCCTACCGATCCGATGTCATCAAAAATATTGAAGTATATGGCGAGATGCACAGATACATTCCCGTGATAGCCAAATGGTCCGGTTTTACAAATATCGGGGAAAAAGTTGTGCAGCATCAGGCCAGAAAATATGGTGTTACAAAATTCGGAATATCCAGATTTCTATATGGACCACTTGATCTCTTTTCCATAATGTTTATGGGAAAATTTGGTAAAAGACCGATGCACTTTTTTGGGGTATTGGGCACCTTTATCTTTTTTGGCGGACTCGCGATACTCGGTTATCTGAGTCTGGAAAAAATAATGAATGATACGGTCGGAATTGCCAACAGACCCGCATTTTATCTGGGTATATTGTCAGTGATAGTTGGTGTACAATTGTTTATTGCAGGATTTCTAGGCGAACTCATCAGCAGGAGTGCTACAGATAGAAATAAGTATAAGATTGAGAAGGAAATCTAATGTGGGGTGGCTAATTTGCTAAGTTGTTGGATTTGTTAGATTTGTTGGATTTGTAGGAGTCGTAATCCGCTAAAATGCTAATATGCTAATATGCTAACACCCTAACAACCTAATACCTTAATCGATCTCCATCTCAGGTATAAGACCTTCTACCTCCAGATAACCTTCTGTGACTGATTTAATATATTCCACACTGACCCCGGGTGCTCTTTCCAACAATTTGAATCCATGAGGTGTGATTTCCAGAACCGCTAGCTCAGTAACTATCTTTTTGACACATTTAACACCAGTAAGCGGAAGGCTGCATTTTTTTAATAATTTAGACTCTCCTGCTTTATTGACATGCATCATGGCTACTATGATATTTTCTGCTGATGCTACCAAATCCATCGCACCACCCATACCTTTGACCATTTTGCCAGGGATTTTCCAGTTGGCTATGTCTCCTTCTTCTGAAACCTCCATGGCACCCAATATGGTCAGATCTACGTGTTTTCCACGGATCATGCTAAAACTCAGGGCAGAATCAAAAAAACTGGCTCCGGGTAAGGTAGTAATCGTTTGTTTGCCCGCATTGATGATATCAGGATCTTCTTCTCCCTCGAAAGGAAATGGACCCATGCCAAGTATTCCATTTTCACTTTGGAACTCCACATTAATTTCAGTTGGAACATAATTGGCCACAAGAGTCGGAATGCCTATTCCAAGATTGACATAGTACCCATCTTTTACTTCCTTTGCAATTCTTTTTGCAATTCCAATTTTATCTAAAGGCATAATGTATTCATTATTGATAGATGAATCATGTAAAATTTATTGTGTTTAGAGTGCTGTTTTTGCTGGTCTGACGGTACGTTGTTCAATCCTTTTTTCATATCGCTCACCCTGAAAAATTCGTTGCACAAAGATGCCCGGAATATGTATACAATCGGGATCCAATCCACCCAACGGAACCATTTCTTCCACTTCAGCAATGGTAATTTTTGCGGCTCCGCACATGCACGGATTAAAATTGCGTGCTGTTCCCCTGAAAATAAGATTGCCTGCTTCGTCCCCTTTCCATGCTTTTACAATGGCAAAGTCCGCATCAAAAGCTGTCTCCAGAACGTACATTTTTCCATTAAATTCACGTGTCTCTTTGCCGTCAGCCACCTCAGTACCATATCCGGCCGGAGTAAAAAATGCCGGGAAACCTCCCTGAGCAGCTTTGCACCGTTCGGCGAGGGTTCCCTGAGGGATTAGTTCAACTTCCAGTTCACCCGATAGCATTTGTCGCTCAAACTCTTCATTCTCACCTACGTAAGAAGAGATCATTTTTTTGATTTGCTTTTTTTGCAGCAATAATCCTAAACCAAAATCATCCACACCGGCATTATTGGATATACAGGTCAGGTTTTTCACCCCCATTTTTACGAGATGGTTTATGGAGTTTTCAGGAATACCGCAAAGACCGAATCCCCCCAGCATAATAATCATATCATCGGTGATACCTGATAATGCTTCCTGAACAGAATTTACTTTTTTTGAGATCATTTATTAAGAAGATTATGTCACAAATATAATCATTGTAGCATTCTTTTTATAATGATGCAGATGTGAAAAATTTCTTTTTATCCCTTCAAAATTAAGCTGTCATTAATTATAGTTATCTGAAAGTAATGTATATTATTGTTGCATTATTACAAACATCAAAACTCATTAAAATGAAAAACCTTTTTTTATTGACCCTTTTCATAATATTAAATCACTTATTGTCGGGGCAAAAAGTCGATATTGATAATAAATATATTACGATCAGCTGTGCCGCATTTCCCGAAAATTATGTACCCGAGAAACAAAGAACTTATAGTTTAAAATTAGATGGTAATTACTTATTCCGAGACAGAGAAAAAATCGAAAATTTTAAAATTTATGGTTGGGCAAAAACGGAAGATGAAGCTAATATGGATATACTAGTGGATATTCATGGCTTTGTGGCCGGGTCTTCCTATGCATCATCACGGACAGAAGAAAAAAAAGATAAAGATGGTAAAGTGATCAGCAGCACCAAATATTATAAGGTGTCGGTTACTAATAGGGGCGAAGGTGTATTAAAGATTTTCGGACCAAGAAATATCATGCCAAAAACTCCAAAAAAAGAAAAGGAAAAAGAAAAGGAAAAGGATAAAAAGAAAAAAGAAGAATCAGCCAATCCATTTCTCCAAAATGTAGACACCAGGGATGCAGCGTCCAATCTGGATGAAAGTGTCTCATCCAAAGGTCTGGCGTATAATATTTCTCTAAATGAATCCTATGACTACACCACAAATGAAAGAACCAGCCCTAATCTGGCTTCCAACGAATTTCAGGAAAATTATTATAACCAACAGAGAAATCATGAGAAAAATTTCCATGCGAGATATCCTGATTTGATACCTTTTCATATTAATAAATACTACGGATACAGACCAACCAGATATAATGTGAAATTTAAAGAACTTGACTCAGAAAAGCATCCGGAATATCAGACGTTCACCAATGCCATAAAAGCGCTTGAAGTCATTTTCAGCAAAATGAGATATAATAAATCCATTGAGCAGATAGCAACAGATCTTTCACCTATCATCAATTATTTTGAAAGTCTAATATCAAAATATAACAAAGATGATAAACATGAAAAAAAGTTAAAAGCAGCATCATACTATAATCTTGCCAGGATATTTCAATATCTGGATGATCATGATAAAGTGATTGAAATCGGACGTGCAATAATAGCCAGTGAAAATGATGAAGATGACGGCGAAGATTTTATCAAAGAGTCAGAAAACTGGAAGAGTTTGCTCGCATTCCATCACATGAAATCGAGACACATTGTGCCGAAATCAGCATCTCAGGAAGAAGACGAATTGGGTGACAGTGAATTTGTGTCCAATAAATAGTGTCTGCTCATACATAGTGTGATCCCTCCGGGATCACTATTCAAACGACTTCAGAGAATACGTACCATATTAGAAATACCGATGAAATTATTTTAGACCTCAGATGAGTCGGAAAATGCATTATTGCAACCAATGAAGATGAATAAAAATGACTCAGCATTTTATGGTCTTGCTGCGATAACTGTCATAACGACTTCAGAGAAGTCGCACTATGTTAGAAATAAATGAAGATATAGCCCACGACTCCAGCGGAGTCGCACAATATCCTGGTGTAAACATTGAGGAGAATATCCGAGCGTTTGTATGATCCCTCCGGGATCATGTGCTACTTTGTGATATCAATAGTCTGATTAAATCAGGCAATGTAGAAAATATTTGTGGTTGGTGCTTTTTTTAGGCGTTTTATACCCATCCCCGGCCCTTCCCTTGAAAAGGAAGGGTGACTCGCATGTCTGGTTTTTGTTCGTAATTCTTTAATAAATAGATATTCTTTGGCTGATTTATTCATAAAAAAACTTCCCCCTAAGATGTGTGTAAACGGTAGCTTTAAAAGGAAGGGTGACTCATATGCCTGGCATTTGAACGCAATTTTTAAAGGAATAGATTTAGTTTGAGCGTTATGGTTCTTGAAAAGCACCCCTCTACGATGTGTGTAAACGGTAGAAACTTTTCGACTCCGGAGGAGTCGCATAAACTGAGTAGTTAGGCCTCAGGTCCTGCCATTTTTTCTCATTCTTCCCAATCAGTGGGTTTTACTTTCCCTCGTTTTGATTTTATATCTCCTGATTGTTTCTTTTCTGCAATGCGTCTTTCATTTGACGCTTTGGTAGGTTTGGTTGGTAATCGTGGTTCATCTTCCTTTAGAGATTCTTTGATCAGATCATGTAATTTTTTGATCACCAATACTTTGTTTTTCAGTTGACTTCTTGTCTCCTGTGCAGATAATAAAATGGATGAGTCATCATCCACTAACCTGTGTTTTAACTTTGTAAGCAAAAGATTTTTTTCTTTGTCCGAAAGTAATTCAGATTTGATGATGTTGAAACGCAATTCTACCTTGGTCTCCGTCTTATTGACATGCTGACCTCCGGGTCCGCTACTACGACTTGTATTAAATGTACATTCGGGAGTGAGGTCAGGAATTTCATTTTCCATAACTTATCTCAATCGGTCCATAGATTTGACGGTATTTTCATCCTTACGGATAAATCTTGCCGCAAGAATAGAAAATATCAAACTGATAAAGGGCATATAAAGTCCAAACTGATCGTCAATGCTATCGGCTTGTGTAGTGAATGTTCTTTCATTGTAAATGAGTAAAAAAGCAACCAATGGCAACAAAAATGCAAAAATAGTCGCCATGTAACTCAATTTGATCTGAAGTTCACGGTTATTAAAAAGGAAGATGGCCACCAAACTGACTACACCACCAAGCGCACACAATACCATCAGAATCGGACTATCCTGCACATTGTATACCATGTCCGCCAGCAATTGTGGTATGGCTACCTCACTGGTTGCAAACGGTACAGCAAACAAACCAAAAAATGAGCCTCCACTTAATAAAAGGAAAATACTTTGAATTCTCTGAATCATATGATGTTTATTTTTTGTAAAATGGTTTCCTGATTATTCTCTTTTCAAATGACCAAAAGAAATACTACTTTTGTTTGAATTGTCAGAATAATCAAATCACGATGCAAGATAATGAATTATAGTTTTTGGGAAAAATATTTTATTGAATCACCTTCTGATATTACGATCATTGGTTCCGGTATAGTTGGGGTAAGCACAGCTATTTCAATCAAAGAAAAACTTCCTCACCTGGATGTAAAAATTATAGAGCGCGGCAGTCAACCCTATGGAGCGAGCACTAAAAATGCCGGATTTGCCTGTTTCGGATCCGTCTCCGAACTCCTCGACGACTTCATAAAAATGGGTGAAAATCCATGTATGGAAGTAGTACACATGAGGTGGGAAGGTCTCAAAAAGCTGAGAGCAAGATTAGGGGATCAAATTATGGAATATAAAAATGGTGGTGGAATGGAATTGTTCAGGAACGGTGATGAACAAATCATGGATGAATGCTTAGGAAAAATAACCTTTTGTAATGAAATGATGGCTGATCACCTGGGTATCAGCAAATGCTATACTGAAGTAAAAAATGATAAAGTACACAGACTTAAAAAGGAAGCAATATTTAATGCTTATGAAGGTACGATTAATCCGGTAAGTATGATGAACCAACTGATAAAAAAAGCCATATTACTTGGCGTCCACCTCATCAATGGTATTGCAGTGGATTCCATAGACCGTACGAATAAAAAGCTCATGTGTGCTTCAGGACTGCAGATAAATTATGGTACACTTATCGTTTGCACCAATGGGTTTGCTGCTCAGTTATTGCCTGAACTACCCGTTGTTCCGGCGAGAAATCAGGTATTGATGACGTCGCCCATAACAGATTTAAATCTAACCTCAGCATATCATGTGGACAAAGGATATATATATTTTCGTCAGTATGAACAAAGGATTCTATTGGGAGGCGGGAGAAACATCGATCCAATTACGGAATCAACGGACGAATTTGGCAATACTGAAATAATCAGAAAATATTTATTATCTTTTTTAGATACTATCCATCCCGGGTCTTCTGATCATGTTGTGCACTGGTGGAGTGGCATACTCGGCGTAGGCGATTCCAAATTTCCTGTGTGTAAGTGGGTAGGAGATGATGTTCTGGTAGGAGTTCGACTAGGAGGCATGGGAGTAGCCATCGGGTCATATCTTGGAGATAAGTTGGCAAGTGAAGTTGCTGAATCTTAAAATGGCTGGAAGGAAGTGGTAAAAGTCTTATACATTTGCATTTTAAATGAAGTGAACATGATGTGGGTTGTAAATAGGTTCTTAGTATGCTGTTTTTTAACTATAGCTTGTGGTAATATCATTGGTCAAACAAAAAAAGTATTAATCATAGGCATTGACGGTTGCAGACCCGACGCGCTTATGCAAGCCAATATACCCAATATCGATATACTCCTGGATAATTCGATATACAGTCTTCATGCGCTCAATGATGACATTACCATTTCAGGTCCTGGTTGGTCGGCCATGTTGGCAGGTGTCTGGTCAGCAAAACATGGTATTCATGACAACACTTTTAATGGGAGCAATCTGGTACAATACCCCCATTTTTTCAAAAGAGTAGAAGACTTTAATCCTGCTTTACAAAAGGAGTCCATCAGCCAATGGGGACCGATTAACAATCAAATTGTGCTCAATCACGCAGACTATAAAGTTAACCCTGGCAATGAAATGAACGTAACTTCAGAAGCAATAAACAGGCTGACAAATCACAATCCGGATGTGTTATTTTTGCATTACGATGATGTAGACCACGCCGGTCATGATTCCGGTTTTTCTCCAACAAATGCAGCATATCTCGCTGCGATAGAAGAAGTGGATCAAAACATTGGAATGGTGTTGGATGCACTCTATGACAGACCGACTTATAATGACGAAAACTGGTTAATACTTATCTCTACTGATCATGGTGGCATCAATACATCCCATGGAGGCAACTCAATCGGAGAGCAAACGATTTTTTATATTGCGCACAATAAGTCATTTACGAAAACACAAATATTTCCTGATAGCATTATCGTTCCTGTGACAAGTTGTATATCTCAGACCAAATATCTCGAATTTGATGAAGATAGCGATATGGTGACCATCCCTAATATACCTGCCTACAATTTTGGAACAGATACAGATTTTACCATAGAGTGTCGGGTGCGTACTGCTTCGGCAGGTGATGTAACTATCGTGGGAAATAAAAACTGGGCAAGTGGAAATAATGATGGATTTGTAATGTCTTTTAAACTTCCTTCCGGTCCGGAGTGGAAGGTAAATGTAGGTGATGGTAGCAATAGACGGGACATCAATACAGGTGGTTTGATTGCCAATAGCGAATGGCACCACCTGGCAGCTACTTTTGATAGAGACGGCAATATCACCATATACGAAGATGGGGTACAGAAAGGGAGTACAAGTATGGTGGGCATTGGTGATATCACCAATAATGGACCCATAACAATAGGTGCAGACATCCTGGGTAATCTGGACTACACAGGAATGGTACAAGAAGTAAGATTGTGGAATAAGGTGATTAGTCAATCGGAATTGGATCAATGGAAATGTGTCCCACTCACAGCTACTCATCCTGACTACCAAAGATTGATAGGTCACTGGCCACTAAATGAATCTGCCGGTACTATAGCAAATGATTTATCTACCTTTAACAATGACGGCGTCATCACGGCACCTGACTGGCAAAGTGGAGATACGACATTAATATATACCCATACGCCCCGGATCGTAGATGTGGCTTTGTCTGCCCTGGACTGGTTATGTATTGATACTGTGAGTACCTGGGGTCTGGACGGCAAATCCCGAATTACCGCAAAGTCTTTGGTGGTTGAGACAATAGATAATCTTCCGGGAAGTCTTAGAGCAGCAATACAATCATCTTGTCCTAATGATACGATATTTTTTAGTCCGGCGACTGACAATGTATTTCAAAATGTCAATACAGCGGAAATTACCATTCCCTATAATCTTTTTATACAAGGAAATGGTGCCAATACCACAAAATTGACGGCAGCCTTTGCCAATAGATTATTTTATATTCCAGTTGGGACATCCCTGCATCTTACAGATCTGCGTATAAGTGAAGGAAGTGCACCTGTCAATGGGGGTGCTTTTTACAACCAGGGGGACACCCATCTCAAAAATGTAATCCTACAAAATAATAAGGAAGGTGTTAACTACAAAGCTATGACCAATCATGGGAATATCACCATAGAAAATCTCGTAGAAGTCAAGGAATAAGGCTAAGGCTAAGGTTAAGATTAAGATTAAGATTAAGATTAAGATTAAGATTAAGATTAAGGTTAAGGTTAAGGTTAAGGTTAAGGTTAAGGTTAAGGTTAAGGTTAAGGTTAAGGTTAAGGTTAAGGTTGA
>JACMLK010000443.1 GCA_014379665.1 Saprospiraceae bacterium
AATGTGGGATTTTGGTGAAAAAATAGGGATTGCATTCCAGATAAAAGATGATTTGTTTGATTATGGGGACATAGATGTCGGTAAGCCCAGAGGAATAGATATAAAAGAAAAAAAAATGACGCTACCTTTGATTTATGCGTTGCAAAAAGCATCAAAATCAGAAAAAAATAAAATTATAAATTATATAAAAACGGATAGTCAGAATGATGCAAAAATTAAGGAAGTAATTCACTTTGTCAAGTCAATGGGTGGACTTGAATTTGCACACTCCATGATGTTAAAATATCAATCTCAGGCATTGGAAATATTGAAGACTTTCCCTGAAAATGAATCCAGAGATGCACTCGAAAAATTGGTATATTTCTTTACATCCAGAAAAAACTAATGATGGCAATTTTAATATTAAAGAAGAGATAAAAGTTTTTAAAACCATATACTCTCTTTGGGTACGGTTATAAATAGAAAATATACTAAAAATTATCTATCCTGATTTCTTTAATGGATTTGGCTCCTATATCTCCTGTAGCATATACAAAAACTCTGTATGTATTTTTTGAAGTAGTCATTTTAGCTACTTTGTATTGTGAAGACTTGTCTTTGGATGTACCTTTGTGCATGACTTCTACATGTTGAATGGTTTGATTATTCAAAAAAGCTTTAAGTTTTGTCATAGCTGCTTTTTTGCTCATGATCTGTTGATCTTCAAATAGACAAAAGTCTATATTATCCTCCAGGTAGGTTTCCATAGTCAACACATCGGCATTTTTAAGTGCTGAAAAGAACAAAGCCTCACTTTGTCCTGAAATGTTTCCAGAAATAATGATAGAAAAAAATAAGATAATTAGTTTCACTTTAATGATTGTTTTGTTTTATAAAAAAGGTTTAAACAAAGTTTGTTCTAAAAAAATAAATTATGTTTGCACACCACAATAACGAAAATGTTTCTTTATTTAGTTTCATTGAATATGTTAATATTACTTTAATGCCGTGAATGTTTTTATAAATAACAGATAATGAATCTTTTATTATAAAATAATTTGTCATATCTTTAAGTTTACGATAATGAAAAATCTTGCTTTGATTATTCTGGATGGATGGGGTATCAATCCGGATCCTGCTGTCAGTGCTATTGCAAAAGCAAATACTCCAACCGTTGATCAGCTTTTTTTGAAATATCCTCATGCCACTTTAACCACATTTGGAGAAGAAGTAGGATTACCTTCAGGACAGATGGGCAATTCAGAAGTCGGACATATCAATATAGGTGCGGGAAGGATTGTATATCAGGAATTAGCCCGCATCAATAAGGCAACCAGAGAAAAAGAACTTCTCACCAATGTGGTATTTACAGATGCCTTGCGATTTGCTTCACAAAATACTAAAAGGATTCACCTTCTTGGTATGATTTCTGACGGAGGGGTGCATTCTCATATTGATCATTTAATCGGACTCTGTGAGATTTTAGAAGAACACAAGGATCTGGATATATATATTCATGCCATTATGGACGGCAGGGATACTGATCCAAAATCGGGTAAAATATTTATGGAAAGGGTGTTAAACACCATTAAAGATTCAAATATTCGGGTTGCAACCATTATCGGCAGATATTATGCCATGGACAGAGATAAAAGATGGGAAAGGATAAAATTAGCTTATGACCTATTGACGATGGGTAAAGGTCATATTTCCGATGATCTGTTGAGCGATATGCAGGAAAGTTATGATAATGGCATCACAGATGAATTTTTATTGCCTTTATATAATGGCAATATTGCCAGAGATCAAGGTTGTATAAAAGATGGCGATGTGGTGCTTTTTTATAATTTCCGCACAGACAGACCAAGGGAAATTACAGAAGCACTTACACAAAAAGACTTTCATGAGTATAATATGCATAAACTGAATCTGTATTTTGTCACTTTTGCAAATTACGATCAGACTTTTCAGAATGTACACGTTATTTTTGAAAAAGACAATTTGAAAAACACCTTAGGACAGGTGATAAGTGAAGCAGGGTTGACACAGTTGAGAATGGCTGAAACAGAAAAATATCCTCATGTAACTTTCTTTTTTAACGGGGGGAGAGAAGATAAGTTCATAGGTGAGGAAAGAATTATGGTCCCTTCACCCAAAGTAGCTACCTATGACCTTAAACCCGAAATGAGCGCTGTCGAAGTTACGGATCAACTGATTAATTTTGTGCAAATCAAAAGACCAAACTTCATCTGTTTAAACTATGCAAATACAGACATGGTGGGTCACACGGGAGTATTTGAAGCTGCTGTCAGAGCTACTGAAACGGTGGATTCATGTCTTGGAAGATTACTCAAAACATTGGCGGAGTATAATTATTATGCCATAATTATTGCAGATCATGGTAATTCAGATATCATGGTCAATCCCGACGGAAGTCCGAATACGGCCCACACTACCAATCCTGTACCCATTATATTTATTGGAAATGATGTCACCAAAAACACATATACAGTTAAAAATGGAAAACTAGGTGACCTGGCTCCAAGCATCCTGAGTATCATGGGTATATTACCTTCCAGTGAAATGACCGGAGATATCATTATTACCCACGAATAAAAGTGATCATATGCTGATAAAAAGTACTTTGCTATCAGCTACAACAGTATTAGGAAATAAAATATCAATGAATGAGCTGATATCTGTTACCGGTCAGAAAATAATGTGTCCCTTTTATCATTTGGCTGCTGATCAGAATCCGATCCATATCCGCCATTTATATCAGTGCCGGACAACAAAAGCATTTAAAGCAGATCTTGACTTTTTTCTTAAACATTTCGAACCTCTGGATATAAAAGATCTGTGTGTTATTATAGAAAATAATAAAAAGTCGGTAAAACCGGGCTTCTTCCTCACCTTTGATGATGGCTTAAGTCAGTTTCATGATGTTATTGCCCCAATTTTAAATGAAAAAGGCATTCCTGCAACTTGTTTTTTAAATTCAGCTTTTACAGACAATAGGGATATGTTCTATAGATACAAAGTAAGTATTTTACTGGAACATTTCAAAAACCATCCTGATGAACTTAACCACGTTGACGTGATAAGATGGCTGAATGAAAGGCAGGGAACCGATGTTAAAAAATGTTTACACAGCCTTACCTATGGCCAAAGGCAATCTGTCGACAGTCTGGCCATCATAACCGGTGTGGATTTTAACGCTTACCTGCGGGATGTAAAGCCATATATGACTGTTGATCAGATATCCATATTAATCGGGCAAGGCTTTAGATTTGGGGCACATAGCATTGATCATCCGCTATATTCGGACCTATGTCCTGAAGACCAGATCAGTCAAACTGAAAAATCGTTAAATTGGGTACAACATACCTTTGGTCAGGAGTTCAATATTTTTGCCTTTCCATTTTCGGATCAGGGGGTAAAACAATCTTTTTTTGATCATTTTGCTGGTCTTCACGCTTCATTCGGAACCGCAGGATTAAAAAATGATCCAGTAAAAAATCACTTTCAGCGTATACCCATGGAGATGGGAGCCTTCACAGCAGAAACTTTACTAAAAAGTCAGTATATTTACTTTATGATGAAATCACTCATTAATAAAAATATGATGGAAAGAATATAATGCAGATCCAAAAATTAAATAAAAAAACACTGACTGAATATATTCATTCTGATAAGTTTTATCAAAGTGATGTTATACCTATTTCTGTTCAAAGGGCAAAATCACAAATAGCCAATCCATTAGTCAAACCGGATGACATAATGCTTCTATTGGCATACGAAAAAAACGATTTGATCGGGTATCTGGGCGTGTTACCTGATGATATATACGACAACACAGGATTAAAAATACATTGCGGGTGGATGAGTTGTCTCTGGGTAGACCCCGGACATCGTGGAAAGAAAATAGCCCAACAACTTATTGAACAATGTTTTGATGCCTGGAACGGTCATATTTTGCTTACAGAATTTACGACATCAGCCGGAGCTCTTTATCATAAAATGGGTATTTTTAGTCCTTTTTGTACATTGGAAGGGCGAAGATGGTACATCAGGTCAGAACTGGCAAATATTTTACCTCGCAAAAAAGAAGTATTCAAATACTTATGGTTACTATTCAAAATTGGTGATATCATGATAAATGCATCTACGGATGTTATAAAACTTTTCAGACACCAAAAACTGAAAGGATACAGATTGGAATATGTAGATGAAACTGATGATGAAATAAATCACCTTGTGGAAAAAACCATTACTAAACAAACCTTCAGAAGAGAT
>JACMLK010000444.1 GCA_014379665.1 Saprospiraceae bacterium
TACAAAAGTATATATGTTTAATCAAATTTCATAACACATGAAGAATATTTTTAATGTATTAGTGATTTTTTTTCTATCATTTACCATACTTATTGGCCAATCAGCAACACCAAATGACTGGTATTACGGATCTCCGGGTGAAGGGTATAATGGTATATCCATGCGTAAAGCATATGCTGATTTTCTAAAGGATAAGAAAACAAGAACTGTCGTGGTAGCAGTAATCGATTCAGGTATTGATATTGAACATGAAGATCTTGCAGATAATATCTGGATTAATCCAGGTGAAATACCAAACAATGGGATAGATGATGACAAAAACGGTTATGTCGATGATGTGCATGGGTGGAATTTTATTGGTGGTCCGGATGGGCAAAATGTTGGTGTTGACACCTATGAGGCAACAAGAGTGTACGGAAGTCTGAAATATAAATACGAAAATGCCACAGTGGCAAATCTCACTAAAGCACAGAAAAAGGAGTATGACATTTTTATCAGGGCCAAAGAAACTGTTGAAAAAGAAAGAGAGAAAGCTAAATCGAAAATAATACAACTGGAGTTGGTAGAAAGCAAAGTAATGACTTCATTGAATGATCTGGAAAAAGCTCTGGAAGGTAAATCATTCACTCAGGAGAATGTGGAAAATATTGAATCATCAGATAACCAATCACTGACTATGGCAAAAAATATTGCCATCCAATATCTTTCTACATCAGAAGTAAAATCGATCGATGGTATAAAAAGTGTCATAAAATCTGAAATTGCACAAGATAAAAATCCCGCACAATCTAAACTTGAAATGGCATATAACCCGGATTTTGATCCGCGAAAGACTATAGTTAAAGATAATTATGCGGATCCAACGGAGAAATATTACGGCAACAATAATGTAGAGGGTCCGGATCCATTACATGGCACTCACGTGGCGGGAATTATAGGTGCTGTCAGGAATAACAATTTGGGTATGGACGGTGTGGCACCAAATGTGAAACTTATGTCAATCAGAGCTGTACCCGATGGAGATGAAAGAGACAAAGATGTAGCCAATGCGATCAGGTATGCTGTTGATAACGGTGCGACAGTGATCAATATGAGTTTTGGGAAAGGATTTGGTACCCATAAAGACCTTGTTGATGAAGCAGTAAAATATGCTGCTAAAAAAGATGTTTTATTGGTGCACGCCGCCGGAAATTCTGCCCAGGATAATGATGTTATTGAGAATTTTCCAAACGCTACTTTTGAAAAAAAGAGTGGCTTTCTTTGTAAAAAAAGAGGAATAGCAAAAAACTGGATAGAAGTAGGAGCATTAAGTTATAAAGACGGAGAAGATGCAGCTGCTCCATTTTCTAATTATGGAGCCAAAGGAGTTGACCTTTTTTCACCTGGAATGAAAATATATAGTACTATGCCAAACAGTGAATATGCACAACTTCAGGGCACAAGTATGGCTTCACCTGTTGTAGCAGGAGTTGCAGCTACTATTCGCTCCGTATTTCCGGCCTTGACGGCTGAGCAGGTCAAGGAAGTGATAATGAGTTCAGTGACACCGCTCACACAGGATGTGAAAATGCCGGGAAGTAAAACTGATAAAATTAATTTTTCTAAATTGAGTGTTTCCGGTGGTATTGTCAATCTTGAAAAAGCGCTATTGATAGCTTCAAAAATGAAAGGCAAGAAAAAAATAAATGAAGTGAAAGCCTAGTGCTCTGTCAGTAAAATATTAAAGAAGAACCGGATATTTAGATTTCTAAGTTTCGGTTCTTTTATATTTTAATGATAACAGATAGAATTATAA
>JACMLK010000445.1 GCA_014379665.1 Saprospiraceae bacterium
AACAAAAAGTTGTACAAGCTGAAGTGAAGGTTACAGGATCTGTCTTTGCTGTAAAAGAATAATAGCAATGAAAACGCACTTCCAGGTATCTGGATCAAATTCATATTTATCCGTTGGCATTCTATTTCTGTCCGCAATGATACTCTTGTGCGTTCAGGCACGTGCTCAAATACTCCTTGATAGCACTTACATTAACGTATCAACTGTAGCTCAGAATATTTTTTATCCTTGGGAAATTATATGGGGACCTGATAATTCTATCTGGATGACACAACAAGGGAAAGTCAGTCGTGTAAATCCCCAAACTGGCGCAGTAAAGAAAATACTTGATGTGCCGGATTATGCTTTTGGTGAAGGTTCGAGGCAAATGGGTTTGGCATTACATCCTGATTTCAGTACAAACAAATATGTGTTTGTAGATTATAATTATGTTGGCGATTTCTACAACGAACCAAAGCATCATCATCTGTACATGAAAATAGTTCGGTATACCTACAATGCAAGCAGAGATGCGTTAGAAAATCCTATGATAATAATTGACGGAATAAAAATATTTGATGGTTATCATGATGGTGGAAAGATGATTATTTCAGATGATCATATTTTTCTTACCATCGGTGATGCCAAGCAAGTCGAGTTTCCTAATCTTCATCCATACGTCATGCCTGGGGATGCTTCCCTACCGCAAAATCTTGAAGTATTAAATGGAAAGATAGTAAGGTTAAACATGGATGGATCAGTACCGCACGATAATCCATTTGCGAAATCACCTTTTGAAAAGACATCGCGCAATTTGATCTGGTCTTATGGTCATCGTAATACACAAGGTCTAGTGGTTGGAAAAGCAAACAAGCTTTACTATGCAGAACACGGAAGGGAAAATGACGATGAGATGGGAGTTATTGAAAAAGGTATGAACTACGGTTGGCCGTTGATTGAGGGCTTCTGTGATCTTTTGGCTGAAGCGCGCTCATGCGACACAGTACACAACCACCAAGAACCTCTTGTTTCTTGGAATCCAAATGTTGCACCGAGTAATATGGAATATGTCGGAAATTCTTCCATTGGAGAATTTCAAAATTCAATTTTAGTAGGAACACTGACGGGTGATAACTTCGGGAATCATATTGCAGTGCTGACACTTAATGAAACGGGCGACTATGTGGTTAACGAGCGAATTCTTTTCTTTGGAGAATACGGAAGGATACGTGATCTGTGTATTGATCCTTCAGGTAATATTTATTTCATCACATCTAACACCACCGCTGGTAGCGGTAGTCAAGGTGACGATCGTATAATGAAAATTTCATTTGATTCGAAGAAAGTAATTACGGGAGTAACCGAAACAATTCAGTCTGACATTGATTTATATCCGAATCCTTTAGGTAATGAACGTAAAATTTACTTGAAACTGCCGTTTTCAAAAGGGGTAGTGCAATTATACAATGCCACAGGTGAAGTGATTGAAACCTATTTAACTGAAAGGGACAGCTTTGTTATCGATGCATCGCATCTAAAGACAGGTATCTATTTTATCCATTACACGACGGCTACCAAGTTAGAAGTGCGAAAAGTAATAGTGGATTAAATTTCCAGTATTGATTTTGCCCAGGCGATTTAATCTCCATCTGTATTGATCATTCTATCCTATGACTACTCAGAACAGTTTGCCCCGGAAATCTTACGACAGATTTATGAGTGCAGCTGAGTTAAATAAAAAACAAAATCCTTTTGTATCACATAAAATGTTTTGAATGAAAAATGCTACTGCACTCTTTTTATTGACTTTGTTTACACTCTCTTTTGTTGAAACGTATAGTCAGTATGAAGTTAACCCGCTGATGCCGATCACCAATGATGGCTACACCATGACGGTGCAAAAGTTTGTTAAAATTCCGGATGATGGCAACGGGCGACCTAGAATAAATTCTTTTACTTTTTTTGAAGACCGAATTTTTGTAAGCACAGAATTGGGTGGCAAGATTTATGAAATTGTACAGAATGGAAATGGTTATCAACCTGTTTTATTTTTAGATGTTAAAGCGGCTATTTTTCAAAATACCGCGCGCCACTTAGACGATACTGATGGCTGGCACAATGGCCTGCGATGTGTAGCCTTCCATCCAGATTTTTTAAATAACGGAAAATTGTATACGTCGTTAATGGAGGAGAGACCCTCCAATGCTACTGGTCATCATTATATTAGTGATGTTAATAATCCTATTGATTATGATGGAGTTTTAGTCGAATGGACTTATAACCATGCAACTGAAAGTGTGAATGTGAATAGTTACAGAGAAGTTTTCAGAGTAGGAATGCCCGTGTTTGATCACACTATAAAAGATATTGCTTTCAATCGATATGCAAAGCCTGGTGAAGAGGATTATGGTTTATTGTATATCACCCACGGAGATGGTAGTGAGTTGTCTGCAATAGTGGGCGGCGGTCAGAATAATGATGCGCTGGGTAAAGTTTTAAGAATTAATCCATTGCAGTCCGGAAGCGATACGTATAGTATACCTCCATCAAATCCTTTCACCAACGATGATCTTTGGCTAGACGAAATTTATTCGCTAGGGCATCGCAATCCACATACGATATGTTTTGGAAAAGATGCTTCGGATAATGTGCATATAATTGTCGGTGAGGCTGGTCGCGATAATATGGAAGAAGTGAACATCATAAAAAAAGGAGGAAATTACGGATGGTCACAGCGTGATGGGACCTATGTACATCTTCCGCAAGGTGGACTGCAAACTGGAATTGCCGCCTTACCGGAAAATGACGCGATCAATCAATTTATCTATCCATCAGCCCAATTCAGCAAAGTGGGTCAAGCTGGTTTAGGATTTGCCAGCCAGGCAATTGCTGGAGGATATGTTTACACTGATCCGGTAGATGGAAAAAAAATATACCTATGCGCTGA
>JACMLK010000446.1 GCA_014379665.1 Saprospiraceae bacterium
CCAAAGCCCATAATAAAATTGAACTATTTGAAATTCCTTTGGACGGATTTGTGTTAAATCCGGGTACGCTTTATTTAGGGGTCACAGAAGAATACACAGAGACACACCAGACAGTGCCCTTTCTGGAAGGTAAGTCCAGCATTGGTCGTTTGGGTATTGACATCCATGCGACCGCAGGAAAAGGGGATGTAGGATTCTGTAATACATGGACACTTGAAATATCATGCGTACAGCCTGTTCGGGTTTATGCAGGCATGCCTGTCGGCCAACTCATCTATTTTAAGGTAGATGGTGATATCAAAAATTATTATAATAGTAAGTCCAATGCCAAATATAATCTGAGGACTGACAAGCCTGTAGAAAGTATGATGTGGAAGAATACTTTCTAAATCCAATACCGGCACGATCAGTAATATCCTCGGGCCACATTTTCTGCAAACTTATTATCCGGACAAAGGGCTAGTGCTCTGTCAAGATAAAGAACTTAATGAAATGTTGTTCTTTTTCCAAATATCTGCGTTAAAAATACTCGCCATAGCTACTGCTATGTCTGTGTTTTTCGCCTTGATCTTTAAAAAAATAACTACCATTATAATTTAACTTATTATCTTGACAAAGCACTAGTTCAAACTTATCCTTATATTTGGCAAAAATAATTTAAAACATGCCAACTGCCACATTGAATGTGCTGTGCATCTCCCGATATTTTAAGGGAGGTGATTTCATGAAAAGTGCTAAAGCCGGAGGAAATAATGTATTTCTGCTTACTTCAAAAAAACTTGAAAATGAACCGTGGCCCTGGGAAAGTATCGATGAAACTTTCTATATGGTGGAAGATGAACATGGTAAGTGGAATCATGACCATCTTATAGGCGGGCTTGCACAAAAAATGCGACATACGAAATTCGATATCTTTGTTGCCTTGGATGATTTTGATGTGGAACATGTGGCCTTCCTTAGAGAATACTTCCGTATCCCCGGCATGGGTGAAACAACAGCCCGATATTTCAGGGATAAACTGGCTATGAGGATAAAAGCACAATCAGAGGGTGTGCCTATTCCTCAATTCACCGCTTTATTTCACGATGCTGATATAAATCAATTTACAGATACTGTGCCCTCACCCTGGTTGGTGAAACCCAGAATGCAGGCATCGGCGACAGGTATTACCAAAGTATATAATAAGGATCATCTTTGGGAAGTACTGAATAAATTAGGAGGAGAAAGACATCAATATTTAATGGAGAAGTTTGCACCGGGAGCAGTCTATCATGTAGATTCACTCACTTATGAAGGTAAGGTGATTTTTTCAAGAGTGAGTCAATATCTGGACACTCCTTTTGAAGTGGCTCACGGAGGTGGTATCTTTAGATCGCATACCATAGAATTAGGGTGTGAAGAAGATAAGGTGTTGATGAAACTCAATCAAAAAGTCATGAAGGCATTTGGAATGCAATATAGTGCATCTCATAGTGAATTTATCAAATGTAATGAAGATGGTAAATACTATTTTCTGGAAACGGCATCCAGAGTTGGCGGGGCCCATTTAGCTGAGATGGTGGAATTTGCTTCAGGTGTTAATCTTTGGGCTGAATGGGCTAATATTGAGACCTCTGTGTGCAGAAATCAAAAATATACATTACCGGAAGTAAGAAAGGGGCATGCCGGTATCATTGTTTCTTTGTCAAGATATGAATATCCCGACACCACTTCATTTGCTGATAAAGAGATCGTCTGGAGGATGAATAAAAAACATCACGTAGGTCTTATCCTTAAGGCAAAAGACAAATATTCGATCCTGAATTTGTTGGATAAATATGCCGATAGGATTAAAGATGAATTCCACGCCAGTCTTCCTGCACCTGAGAAACCCTTAAATTAGACTCTCCCAACAATATTAGCATATAAGGTATCTTTTTAAAAACTATTTTCTGGTCCTGGATCGTTTGTTATTCAGATTGGAACGTTGCATATATTTAATAATTTCAATAAAAAATATTAAAATTAATGCACCGCCTACTGAACTGATCAGATTTCCAAAAAAACCATCCATCATTGGTATTTTTGTTACC
>JACMLK010000447.1 GCA_014379665.1 Saprospiraceae bacterium
ACATTCATCCAGCATAAAAAGATACACGGTAATACTATCCTTAGCTGAAATATTGAAATTAAAGAGAATGGCTAAAATCGCAGACAGCACCATTCGCTTCGTATTTGTAAAAATAAAGATCATAAGAGCGATTATTACAGACTGCAAAATTAAGCTTTTTTATTTCAATAAACGTTAAGGCAATGATAAATGTGAGGATCCTAATTTGCTGGCGCAAGTTTTCAACTTGTGCCCCTATTGGACTCCTGCTATCACAAGCCTGAAAGGCCGTCATACCCCAAGATAGGGTGTAAGCCCTATCGCTGCCCTGAAGGGGCGTAATAATCAGATGTGATTCTTACACAACTCAATCCTCCATATCATTAAACATATCAGATAAAGGATCTGAAAAATGAAGACTATTCTCAAGTATATTTTTACCTATCACCTCAGACTCAGACAAACCAAATAATACCAATTCCATCATCGTAAGGATCTCTTTTCCTGATTCGCTATACTTTTCTGCAAGTTTTTTTAGACCGGCTACCTGGATCAGATTCTTTTCATAATTTTTATCCGAATCATCATTAAGAATTTCAATATTGTTTCCACCTGAAAACCAGGCGCGTATCACTCCATACTCATCTCTAAGGTCTTTTTTTATTTTTTGATTCGGGTTTGGAAACTGTTGCAAAAAAAGCTCTTTGCAGGACTTAAATATAAGATTCATAGCCACATTGTACGGACCTTCCTGTTCTCCTTCGTATACCAATTCTACTTTACCCGTGATAGCAGGAACTACACCCCAGAAATCTGTAATCCTTGTGGTTGTCTCTGTTTCGTGATTTAACAACATCCGGCGTTCAGCTGTGCTGTATAAGTTTTCAAGTGCCGATATACTCAAACGGGCAGAAACTCCGCTTTTTTCATCCGTATATTCACTTTCACGGGCATTGAAGCTGATCTTTTCAATCAGCATCCTGTGCAAATCCGGGATGTGTATTTTTGAAAGTTGATCAGGGTGTATGTCCGCTTCCTGAGTGGTTATGGCCAGTGAAATGTCAAGATTCTGAGGATAATGAGTGAGAATCTGGCTTTCAATTCTGTCTTTTAAAGGAGTTATGATGCTCCCTCTGTTGGTATAGTCCTCCGGATTTGCCGTAAAAACAAAACTGATATCCAATGGCAACCGGAGTTTAAATCCCCTGATTTGAATGTCTCCTTCCTGTAATATATTAAAAAGTGAAACCTGAATCCTGGCCTGAAGATCAGGCAATTCATTGATCACAAATATGGATCTGTGTGACCTCGGTATCAATCCGAAATGTATCACTCTTTCATCAGCATACGGCAGTTTGAGTGTAGCGGCTTTTATAGGATCCACATCTCCGATCAGGTCAGCAATACTGACATCAGGTGTGGCTAATTTTTCAACATACCGTTCAGATCTGTGCATCCAGGTGACCGGGGTGTTATCTCCTTTTTCAGCTATAAGATCGATGGCATATCGGGATAAAGGCCGCAGCGGATCGTCATTAAGTTCCGAACCTTCTACTACCGGTATATACTCATCGAGTAAAGTGGTGAGCAACCTGGCTATTCTGGTTTTGGCCTGCCCGCGAAGTCCAAGGAGAAGGATATTGTGTCTCGATAATATCGCCCGCTCTATGTCGGGAAGCACCGTATCATCAAACCCTAAAATACCCTCGAAGATTTTTTCATTTCTTTTTATTTTCTGAACCAGATTATCCCGTAACTCCTGTTTGATGGACTTAGTGACATAAGTTGATTTTTTCAACTGACCTAATGTGGTGATTTCATGCACGTATGATAATTTTAATGTAGAAATTTTATCTGTTCGAAGTATATTCCAAACAGTTTTTAAATCAGATAGTTTATTTAAATGAATGTGACGGTATAAACCAGGTTAATCGGTGTCATTTTAATAAATATCATCATTTTATACTGGTAATTACGTTTAAGCAGTAATTTAGCGTCTGATTGACAATAAGCAATAATATACACCATGGTATTTCTACCAAAAAGGCTGATATTTGACATCGCTGATTTATCTGCGGGTATGCGATTTGTGCTGTTATTATTGTTAATTAATAATAATTTAATCGGTCAAAACGGATTCAGATCCGGCCCTGAACAAGGGTGGGGTACCGGGTGGAGCAACACTGATTACTGGTCCGGAACCGGGTTTGGTACCACTTTTGGGAAAACCTATCAGAACAGCGCCGGAAATGGCAACCGATTTTTCAGATTTTATACGGACTGGTCAGGACAGACTCGAGAACATGGTCCTTCAGGATCCAATGACATTCTGATTCCATTCAATATAGGTACCACTCTTCAGACATGGGGAGGCACCAAAGCGTATTATGTTCCTGTGTCCGGAGGCATCAATAATTACCACTATGTTTTCAGATCAAAGTATGGGAACGGGATTGGAAATTCTCCGCAAATAGTAGTTATTGAAGTACAGGGAGCGGTACAATCAGTGGGTTTAGTCAGTCAGGCGCCTGTTGCCTCATGTGTCCCCGCTTCGACTTCAGTACTTGTTACGGCCAATTCCAGTGGAAATTTATCTTCAGGACAGGGTCTATATCTCAGATACACAACCAATAACTGGAATACTTCTATTGTGTTACCAATGTCCGGGAGCGGTAGTATATACACAGCAACTATCCCGGGCCAACCAGTGAATACATCCGTAAAATATTACGTCTTTACCTCCGGAGAAGCATTGACTATAGACCCGAATTATGCAGATTGGTTTACGATCAACGGAAACACCAATAATGGGAATAATTTCTCTTATACTACGCTTGCAGGAATGACTGCTGTCCAGGTCAGTCCATCTTTTCCAAACGATAATGGTGCAGTTACGATTTCATTTGATGCTACAGGTACACCATTGGCCGGAGCTTCGAAAGTGTATTTACATTCAGGGGTATCAACTACCTACGCATCTCCTACAAATTTCAATTATTCGAAAGGCAACTGGGGGCAGGATGACGGTATCGGCGAAATGACTAATACCGGTGGAAATAACTGGCAGATTAATATAGTATCGGGCTTGCGGACTTTTTATAATGTCCCGGTAGATAAAGATATTTTTGGTCTGAATTTTCTGTTTAGAAATGCAAATGGAACAATCAAAGAAGACCACGACGGAGCCAACTATTACACTGCAGTAAATCCGGGTAATTATTTTACTATAACCTTTCCTTTAACTGCAACTCACTTTGCACCTGTAAATCAACCATTTAATCTGAATGCATCAACAGTCACTGCACCCAATACGTGGACACTTAAAGAAATAGACCCGAATACCAATGCTGAAATGTCAACACTTACTTCCGTCAATGGCGGATCAGCATTTTCTTTTCAACTCAATATGGTAAATCCTGTTTTAAGAAAATTCAAACTGGAAGCTGACTTTGCCGGTACCATAAAATATAAAACATTTTCAGTTATAGGGTACAATCCAGTTTCTGAATCTCCCAGACCTGTCTGGACAACCCCGGGGATTAACTATCACCAAAACGATCCGACCAAAGCTACCCTGGTATTGCAGACACCCACTTATACGCGATACAAAAAAGGTACCGGTGCGGTGTCGGGCACAAGTAACAGCACTCCTAAAAACACAGTGTATGTGATTGGCGATTTCAATAACTGGACCCCTTCTGAAGCCTTCAAAATGGTTCGGGACAGAGATGGATGGAATGGAAGTACAGATAGTGACAATGACAATGACCGTGGAGACTATTGGTGGATAGAACTTTCAAACCTTGTACCCGGCCAGGAATATATATTTCAGTACCTTATTGATGGAAATGCACAGCTGGCCGATCCGTATACACATAAAGTATCCGATCCTGATGACTCCCAGATAAGTGATGATATCTATCCCGGACTCATTGATTATCCTGCATCAGCATATGACCGTGCGTCCGTTCTTCAGACTGGTCAGGGTGTTTATAACTGGACTGCACCAGCGTTTACTAAACCTACTGACAATAATCTTAATATTTATGAAATGCATTTCAGAGACTTTACAGAAGAAGGTACCTATCTTGCTGCAATAGAAAAGTTGGATTATATAAAGGGATTAGGTATAAATGCCATTCACGTCATGCCCGTATCCGAGTTTGAAGGAAACAGCAGTTGGGGTTACAATCCAAATTTTTATTTTGCTGCAGATAAAGCTTATGGAACAGCCAATGATTTGAAAAAATTCATTGACGAATGTCATAAAAGGAAAATACAGGTATTTAATGATCTGGTGCTCAATCATGCTTTTTACTCTAATGTAATGGCGCAATTGTACTGGAATAGTGCATTAAATCGCCCTGCTGATGATAATCCATGGTTTAATCCATTGCACCGTATGGTAGCAGATCCTGGCGGATGGTGGGGTGTGGACTGGAATCATGAGAGCGAGCATACACAGACGATGATAGATAGAATGCTCGATTTCTGGCTTCAGGAATTTAACTTCGATGGTTTCAGATTTGATTTTACTAAAGGGTTTGGGCAGACTGCTCAGGATCCCGGTGATCCGTGGGCAAGTTCCTATGATCAGGACAGAATCGACTTATTGATGCGTATGGTGACCGGAATGAAAACCAGAAACCCGGGTTCGGTCGCTATTTTTGAACATCTTGCCTGGGCTTCTGAAGACAAGGTACTGGCAGACCAGGGTGTATTGATGTGGAGCGGGGTGGGGCACCATAATGATGTCAAAGGATTTATACTGGGCCATGATCAGGATAACACTAATATTTACAGTTCTGGCATATATAATGCCGCCGGAAGAGATTTTACATTGGCCAACTGGATGAGCTATGGAGAAAGTCATGATGAAGAAAGACTGGCATTTGAAGTCAAAAATTATTTTAACTGGTCTGCATACAGCGGTCCAAAAGTTACGCCTTCTGATTCACTGATTGCAGTCGTAAACAGGCTAAAAATTGGGCTGGCATTTAATCTGTTGTTCCCGGGACCTCGAATGATCTGGCAATTTGAGGAATTGGGTTATGATTACAGCATTAATTTCAATGGAAGGACAGGCGAGAAACCAGTCCTGTGGACATATTTTGATCAGGTGAAGCGCAAAGAGCTGTATACTTTGATCTCAAGAATTTTGAAAATCAGAAATAAACACAACATGTATGCTACCGTTCCGGATTATGGAAATATAGGTCTGGGTGCAGGTAACATCACGGTACCGAGAATTATGCGGCTCTCTTCAGGCGTGGGTTATAGTGCAAAACATGTCATTGTGATAGCCAATCTGGACCCCGGTGCTGCACATCATACATTCCCGCAATACGACGTGGATGGATTATGGTACAGATACAACGGTGATTTATCAGTCGACGGCACATCATTCAATGTGACCGACACTCAGAGTATGTACAATTTGGATGCATCTGAGGTCATCATACTTACCAATTTTAAAATTGATGATTGCACTGATGTCAGAAACACTACAGATTCGGGCGTATATTCTTTAAGAGATGCCATTGCTTGTGCTCCGGATGGCGGAGAAGTCAACATAGAATTTCATGTCTATAATCAGGTCATCCTTTTAGACTCTTTGATTCAAATCAACAAATATATAACGATCACAGGTTTCCCTTCAAAAAATGTGACGGTCAGCGGTGCTGATTACACTGGAAGTGTATTCAGTATAGCTTCAGGAAAATCGGTTCTTATAAACGGATTAAAAATCGAATGCAGTCAGGGCGGATCGGATGGCAGATGTGTTATAAATAACGGGATACTTACTTTAAGCGATATTGATTTGAAAGATATCAACCCATTCGTTACAGGAAGCACACTGATCAATACCGGTTCGGGCATTTTAACTATTGAAAATGCCGTAACAATCGACAGGTAAAGGGAGATTTATAATATCTTTGTTACTCACAAAAATCAGATTGTCTTGAAAATTATCTGTATAGGCCGTAATTATTCCGATCACGCCAAAGAACTCAACAACCCGGTACCAAAAGAGCCATTGATTTTTATTAAGCCTTCCACCGCCTTACTTACGGACAACAAGCCATTTTACCACCCTGACTTCAGCCAAGAAATTCATTATGAACTGGAGGTTGTGCTTAGAGTTAAAAAGACAGGGAAAGTCATTCAGCCACAGTTTGCTTCATCCTATTATGATCAGATTGGTCTTGGTATTGACTTTACAGCAAGAGACCTGCAGGATCAATGTAAGTCAAAAGGTCATCCATGGGAGATAGCCAAAGCCTTTGACAATTCTGCTGCGGTCAGTGAATTTGTCGATCTTAAAACATTTAATCCATTATCTGTTCATTTCCAACTTTTCCAAAATGGGAACGTAGTACAATCGGGTGATACTGCAGACATGATTTTTAGTTTTGATTATCTTATTTCTTATATTTCGACCTATTTTACTTTGCAACAGGGAGACTATATTTTCACGGGAACGCCTTCCGGGGTTGGAAAGATAAACATCGGTGATAAACTGGAAGGTTTCCTTGAAGGAAATAAATTATTGGAATGCAAAATTAAATAGCGTAGTTTGTCGAATAATTGATATTTTCATGATAAATATTGCTTATACAAATGGTTATAAAATGATAACTTCTGCTGAACAGCAGTAACGTATAAATTAAATCAATCATAACTTACGATAACCTTATAATATTTATTACTTTTGCCCGACATAAAGTGCACCCAAATCTTTAACCAAAGAAATAGCTGAATCATGCCATATTTGTTTACCTCGGAATCTGTGTCAGAAGGTCATCCTGACAAAGTAGCAGATCAAATCTCTGATTCACTGGTGGATCATTTTCTTGCGTTTGATCCTTCTTCAAAGATTGCCTGTGAAACGCTGGTCACGACAGGTCAGGTTATACTCGCCGGTGAGGTAAAATCAAAAACTTATCTTGATGTGCAGCAAATAGCCAGAGACGTGATCAAACGAATCGGATACACAAAGTCTGAATATATGTTTGAAGCAAATTCCTGTGGTATTTTGTCAGCCATTCACGAGCAATCACCTGATATTAATCAAGGGGTGGAACGGGCTAATAAAGAAGACCAGGGAGCCGGCGACCAGGGTATGATGTTTGGTTATGCTTCACATGAAACGGACAATTATATGCCATTGGCCCTGGACTTGTCTCATAAGATCCTTCAGGTACTGGCAGGTATCCGCAAAGAAGGTACCAAAATGAAATATCTGAGACCGGATTCAAAATCACAGGTCACTATAGAATACTCAGATGATAACCGTCCAGTCAGAATTGACAGTATTGTGGTTTCCACACAACATGATGATTTTGATGAAGATGATAAGATGCTCAAAATGATACGTCACGATGTGATCAATATCGTCATCCCTATGGTAAAAAATTCGCTTAAAAAGGAATTACAGAAATTATTTAATGACGATATCAAGTATCACATAAATCCGACCGGAAAGTTTGTTATAGGAGGACCTCACGGAGATACCGGTCTTACAGGTCGTAAGATTATAGTAGATACATACGGTGGAAAGGGAGCGCATGGTGGCGGAGCTTTTAGCGGAAAAGATCCAAGCAAAGTGGACAGGTCAGGCGCATATGCTACCAGACATATTGCAAAAAACATGGTGGCTTCAGGACTTTGTGATGAAGTATTGGTTCAGGTTTCTTATGCTATCGGAGTAGCAGAACCTACAAATATTTATGTGAATACTTATGGTACGGCAAAAGTGGCGCTTACTGATGGTCAAATAGCAGAGCAAATAGATCAGTTATTTGATATGAGGCCTTACGCTATTGAAAAAAGATTAAAATTGAGGACACCTATATACTCGGAAGCTGCTGCCTATGGCCACATGGGACGTACATCTGAGATCAAAAATGTTACATTTAAGGATGGATCAGGGGTGACCAAAACTATAGAAGTGGAGACTTTTACTTGGGAGAAACTTGATTATGTGGATAAGATTAAAAAGACGTTTAATCTCAAATAAATTTAATGTAAATCTAAGTTTCGACTTACTGATTCCGGTCAGAGGGTAAAGCTATTTGTTTATTTTACCATAATCAGGTAAGTTTTTTTTTCAAAAGTCAGCTTATATTTGGAAATATAGGATATTTTGACTATTTTCGTATATCATTAACCGAATGGCATGGAAGACCAAACAACCGGCAACGAAAATAAAAATTTTAAATTTAAAGAATTAAGGGTCTATTCTTCCACAGAGTGGCTCGCGGAAAATAAAAAAAAGTATCGTCAGGTATTCGACAGATACGAGACTACTTATATCTATGCCGAGCTTTCTTTTTATAATAAACTATTTGACAGAGATGTTTGGGAGGTGGATATTGAATTGAGATGCTATGAGATAAAAAATAATAAAAAACAGATTTGTAATCTCAATTTCAAAAAGCATATCAGCAAATTTGATAATATTATTTACATTCGTGAGGGGTGGGGTAATAAAAAAGAAGGCTCATTCTGGAAAAAGGGTACTTATTACTGGGAAGCCTGGATTGATAACGAAAAAGTAGCTACTAAATATTTTTATGTAGAAGATGTGGGAGATTTTTCTCTGTTGGAAAATAATCCTTACACAGAACTTCAATCTTTAAAACTTTATGAAGGTCAATATGATGATGTGCTGGAAGAAGACAGAATCTACATGACCGCTTTTTCTAACGAAGAATCGAGATATATTTATGCGGAAATTATACTTGAAAATAAAATTAGAGATGAAAACTGGCATTGCGAACTTTTTGTAAAATTTTATAATGAAAGTCGCGAATTAAAAGGCCAGGTGGTCAGGTTGCATAATGTGAAGAAGGAAGATGATCAGATCAAAGTTACTGCAGGTTGGGGAGCCAACACCAAGGGGTCATGGAAACTAGGCAGTTACAGCATCGAAGTGGTTTTTATGGATCAACTCATTGCCGTCGTCTATTTTGATGTAGGTGAAGAGAATGTGGAAGGAGTATCTGAATTGCATTTGCCAAACAGGACTTACCCTGTATTACTGCCGAATGAATTGAACTCACAAAGTTTCGAAGATGTTTTTGAAAAACTGAATGATTTGGTGGGGCTTACTGAAATAAAACAAAAAGTCAGAGAACACGCCAGATATATTGAATTTTTAAAACTTAGAAAAGATAAAGGATTTAAAGAATCAGAAGCAATCAATATCCATTCTGTATTTACAGGCAATCCGGGTACGGGCAAAACCACAGTAGCCAAAATGATGGGCCAGCTCTACAAAAAAATGGGGTTATTGTCCAAAGGTCATGTGATTGAAGTCGATAGAGTAGATCTGGTTGGAGAATATATAGGTCAGACTGCGCCTAAAACAAAAGAGGTGATTGAAAAAGCGAGGGGTGGTGTATTATTTATAGATGAAGCTTATGCCCTGGCGCGTGCGAATGATGACTCAAAAGATTTTGGTCGGGAAGTCATCGAAATATTAGTGAAAGAAATGTCCAACGGCAAGGGTGATCTGGCGATAGTAGTAGCAGGGTATCCAAAGGAAATGAAAAACTTTATTAATTCCAATCCCGGCCTCAAATCCAGATTTAAGCACTTTTTTGAATTTGCTGATTATCTGCCGCAGGAACTCATAGAAATTGCGGAAGTATCATCCAAAACACGCGAAATCAGATTTACAGCTGAAAGTTTTAGTCTTTTAAAAGAGCTGATTACGTTGGCTTTCAGAGAAAGAGACCGGAGTTTTGGAAATGCCAGATACGTTCAGGACCTACTCGATAAGGCTAAACTCAATATGGCTTTGCGTGTCATGTCCAGAAAAAATCCACATCGACTTTCCAAAGAAGAATTGTCAGAAGTGCAACTCATGGATGTCATATCCCTGAGTCCAAAATTGATCAGAAAACTGCCTGATATACCGGTAGATCATAATTTGTTGAAGGAAGCCATGGATGAATTGAATCAACTCATCGGAATAGAAAATATTAAATCCCAAATCAGCGAAATGGTCAATGTGGTCAGATATTACAGAGAAAGCGGAAAAAATGTATTGGCCAATTTTTCATTGCATACCGTCTTTATAGGAAATCCCGGCACCGGTAAAACGACAGTGGCCCGGATTCTGACTAAGATATACAGGGCTCTGGGTATATTGGAGCGGGGACACATAGTAGAAACGGACAGACAGGGTCTTGTGGCTGGATTTGTAGGGCAGACGGCAATTAAAACAGCCGAAAGAATTGATGAAGCTATAGGTGGCGTATTATTTATAGATGAAGCCTATGCGCTCAGCAATTTTAACGGATTGCAGGGTGACTTTGGAAGTGAAGTCATTCAGACCGTACTAAAACGGATGGAAGACCTACGTGGACAGTTTTTTGTTTTTGTGGCGGGTTATCCCGATAATATGGAAGTATTTCTCAAAGCCAATCCGGGATTGAGTTCAAGATTTGATAAAACATTGAAATTTAATGATTATTCGCCCCTACAGTTAGAAGAGATTGCTTATAAAATGTTTGATGATGAGGGGTATAAAGTACCTTTGAAAGTACGACCTTTTATGAAATCTTATTTAGGAGACATTTTTAATAAACGCGACAAGTATTTTGGAAATGCAAGAACCGTCAGGAAAATGGTGCTTGAAGTTATAAAAAATCAAAATTTGAGGGTAGCAGATATGGCCATGGAAGAAAGAAAAAAAGCAATCACCAATCTGATTGCCCCCGAAGACATGCATAGCATTTCAAAAATGACAGAAGCTGAAGTGATAGATAAAAAAACCATAGGATTCAGGAGCGCTGATCATTAATCGGCATCAAAACAAAAAAGATTTCGTGCAAAGTCATATGTCAAAAGTTTGACAGGCTCAACTTACTGAATTAGATTTAGGTTAATCAGTAACCTTTTAATATGATAATAATTTAAGGCAGAGATTAAAAAAATAAGCTTATCGCCAAACCATTATGTACATATGGAGTTAATAACAACAAGAAAAAATAAAGTATCATGATAGATTTGAGTCCTAAAATGACCGAAGCCCTGAATCAACAGATCAGTTACGAAGGTTACGCTTCTTCTTTTTATCTGGCATTGGCCTATTGGTGCGACATTCAGGCGCTGCAGGGATGCAAGAAATTTTTTCTTCGGCAGTCTGATGAAGAGCGAATGCACATGCTCAAGCTTTATGAATATATGAGCGAAGCCGGTGTACAGCCTATGACACCTGCTTTACCGCAACCTCCTATTAAATATAAAAGCATTCAGGAGGCCTTCCACAAGGTTTTTGAACAGGAGAGGAGTGTTACAGCCGCTATACACAATCTGCTGAAACTGTCCTATGAAGAAAATGATTTCAACACACAAAATTTTCTTCAATGGTATGTAGATGAACAGAGGGAAGAAGAAGCGGTCATCCGTACCATTTTGGACAGAATAAAGGTCATTGGCGAAGGCGGACAAAGCTTGTATTATATTGATAAGGAAGTGGACAAAATCAATATTCAGGTAGTGGCAGCTGAAAAGACGGTAGGCGGAGTTTAAAAAGTAGAAAGTGAAAGTTGAAAGTAGGGTAGAAAGTAGAAAGTAGAAAGTGAAAAGTTGAAAGTGATTTGTTTCTGTGGCAAACAAAGTTCAGGGTTTTCTTAATGCCATTTCAAGATTCTTTTTATGAGCCCTCCACATAGTCGGATTATCATTGTATTTTCTGATACATTGTGAAATCAGTGCTTCATCTACATTTTCAGTTTTTATAAGCTCAAGATATGCTATATCCCTTTGGATTCTTTGTTCTATGTCTGTTCTGGAAGTGGCTGGGTCACCATGTCCGGTGATCATTAATTCTACAAGAGGATATTGTTTAAGAATATCCATGGCTGAGTAAACCGTTTGCAGATAGGCCTGATAATCATAATCTACAAAAGGAATCTCGATATTACTGAAATAATCTCCTGCTATCCAGCACTTTTTATCCGGGATGACCGCAAACAGTCCATCTCTGCAATGTCCGGACGCATGGTAAAAAATGATATCCTTTTTCCCCAATGTTACCATTTGTCCGTTTTCCTCTATCAGGATATCCACCTTGGGGTAAATTATCGGATAAGTTCTGTTGATGTAATATTCAAAATCAAAATCAATAATCTGTTTAATTACTTTTACTTTTTCCGGATTGGTTTTAAAATGAGCCGACGCTATCACTTTTGCCTTTGGGAATGCGCCGTACCCGATGATATGATCGTAGTCGGAATGTGTAAAGAGAAGATATTGACTGTGATTCCAGTAATGCTCGCCTACATAAGCAGCGATAAAGGCTACTTCATCAGGCAACCAATTGGGATCCACTATCATCACCGTATTGCCCAATTCGATAACAGCTGCACAGGTTCTGTACAATGCGCTTTCAAAAATCGTAATCCCGTTTTGTTCTGATACAATTTTCATGACGTCAAATATAAAATAAAAAAGGCGATTCTCTTATGAAGAACCGCCTCTGTTCACAATTAATTGTGCGGGGTAAATTTTAAAACGATTCTATATTAATTATCTATCTCTTTTACAATTCTGTCTGCCTTGTAAATATATTTCAATGCTGCAAAAATACCTCCTGCATGAACCGAAACAGTCCTGTTTAAAGCCTCATCAAAAATAAAATTACCTGGAAGTGATTCTATATTTCCATCAAATATCAACCCAACTGCCTGTCTGTCTTTATTGATCAGCGGGCTTCCGCTATTTCCTCCTATAATGTCATTGGTTGAAATCGTGTTTAACGGAGCTTTGAGTAAGTCAAGCGGTGGATCCATCCATCTTTCAGGCAATGCCCATGGAAATTCACCTTTATAAGAATAGTACCTGTCGTACAATCCGAAGTATGTCGTGATTACCGGTGCTGTGGTACCGTTATAATCATAATTTTTGATTGTGCCGTCTGAAATTCTAAGTGTAAATGTAGCATCAGGCGGTAGTTTGTCCCCATATACCTTAAAAGCCTGATTGGCGATTTTTGCCTCCAGTGCCTGACGTGCCTGAGCAGATGCCTGGAATAATTTGGAACCTTCTTTAAACCTGGTCACAAACAGGTCAGCGGCTTCCAAAAGCGGATCATCATCCTTTTCCATCTTTTCTTCTTTTTCAAAAAACTTAGCCACTTTCTTATCTTCTGTAAATTTGGTTTCTTTAAGAAGCCATTTTACGTATTCGTTGATATTCCTTTTGCCAAGGACTTTCTGTAAAGTCATATCACCTGTATAGGCATCTTCACGGACTTCATTGAGCCATATGGTAAAGAGTTCTACTTGTTCAGGGTTATTGATTGTTTTTAGTTTTTCAGTGATAGTACCTTTCAGTTTATCTTTTTTGTCCTGAGCACCACCTGATTTAACCAGTTCTCTGTAAGCGACCAGGTCATGCATGACCGTATAAATATTACCTCTTAGTCCGTTCGGGGACAAATGTGACACTACCCAACCATTTGGGTTCAGCACTTCGTAATGTTTGGCCATATCATCCCAATAGGTGACACCGCCTGATTTGGATCTGATATAATTCTCCACTTCTACCTTTCTGTTGAATAATTCAGGGTCTTTAAGCCCTTTGGCAATACCACCAAACGCTTTCATTGAATTGGCTACACCTGCGATTTCATTCAGAAGTTCCTGTGCTTCAAATTCTTTTGCCGGATCATTTTTGATGGAATTGTATTTACGCATCATCATGTCATTCCGGTTTTTCAGAAATTTATACTGAAACGGATATCTGTAATCTCTGTCATAGCTGAGTTGTGCCACCGTTCGGTATCTTTCAGTCCTTCCCGGATTGCCAACCACAAATACCGGTTCGCCTTCTGCTGCACCGTTTTTATTAAATTTCAGATAGTTTTCTGAAGTATTGAGGGGTGTGCCATTTTCATCATAGGCCCTCCAGAATGTGACATCAAGATTGTATCGCGGATAAGTGAAATTGTCAGGATCACCACCAAAGAATCCAAGGTCAAGTTCAGGTATCCATACAAGTCTTATATCACTGAATCTTTTGTAACCATAGATAGAAAATTTGCCTCCGCTATAGAAGGTGACTAATTGCAGTCTTAGACCTTTCCAACCTTCTTTTTCTGCATATGTTTTTTCTATTTCTTCCAGCGCTGCTTTTCGGAGTATGACTTCGTCTGCATCATCTTTAGCGTTTTTTGTTTTGGCCTGAACCAGTTTTGTAATGTCTTCGGCTTTAATCATTTGCTCTACATACAGTCCATCAGCCTTACGCTCATCAGCGAGTGTAGTAGCATAAAATCCCTGTTTGTCAAAATTTTCACCTTCTTTTTGTAATGCACCCACTACATCTCTGGAGCAGTGATGATTGGTCATGATCAGTCCATTTTCAGATATAAAGGATGCGCTGCACCAGCTTGCAAATCTGAGGGATGATTTTCTTACAAAATCAAACCATTCATCTTTTACATCCATATTATAGGTAGATTTTAACCAATCTTTGGGTGGATTTTCGAAAGTCCACATCTTACCAAAGTCGTAAGGACTGGCTTTCTTCTGAGCTTGCATATTAAAAATAAACAGGCAGAATGCCGGTATCAGCAATAAATATTTTTTTGTCATGTGCTTAATGTATTTGAATTTATCTTAAAAACGGACGCAAATATAAGGATATTAAGCAAACGTTTAAAATTTATTTTATTTTTAATAACGTAAAGGATGCGGTATTAAAGTAGCCATTAATTGGTTATCAACAAGATTGTAATTGATATAAGAAGAAAAGTTTATTTTTCACAAGAAAATAATCGACATTAAGTCCTTAATACTTTTAAAATGCATGTAACAAATATGAAAAACCACGAGGTGGTTTAATATGAATAACTCCG
>JACMLK010000448.1 GCA_014379665.1 Saprospiraceae bacterium
TGAAAAGTACCAAACAATTTATCCCAGACTATGAATATCTGACTATAGTTCTTATCCATGTATTTCGGATTGATGGCATGATGTACCCGATGATGGGAGGGAGTTACCAGAATATATTCGAGTATACCCATTTTCCCTATGAGCCTTGTGTGATACCAGAATTGGGCAAAAAGATGCAAAGGTGCAATAAAGCCCACTATTTTGGGTGGTACCCCCAATAGAGCCATCGGTAGAAAAAGTATGGTAAACACCGCAAATATCTCGGATACTGATTGCCTTAGCGCACAAGCCAGGTTATATTCTTCACTACTATGGTGGATGATATGACGATTCCATAAAATATTGATTTCATGAGAAAAACGGTGCGACCAGTATCCGGCAAAATCCAGACCGATAAATGCAAGAACGTATAGAGCCACAGATGATTCGATCCGGATCAAAGCAAGATGATCTGCCATCCAACCATAACTAATAATGATAATGCTCAATCCGAGTATGTCTTTGAGCACATTGGTAATACCTGAACTAAGACTTGAGACAGTATCAAATAATCGGTTTACTTTTAGCCTTATCAGACAACTTGCTCCATATTCAATAACAATGAGCACAATAAAAAAAGGTATCGCATAATTTAGTATTCGGGCATATTCCTGCATATACTACTTATAATTTTATCAATCGGAACGAATTTGTTTTTTGTAGTTGCTCAGTTCTTACAAAATATATACCTTTTGGCCAGGATGTTGTATTAATTATGTTCTTACCATCCACAAGACAGAGTTGACTTACTAATGAACCCTGCACATTGTAAATGAATAATTTTGTATCTGCAGTTACCTGGTCAACCACGAACTGATCAAAAAATGGATTGGGATAAACTTCTGTAATTACATCGGGATCCGGTGCATTTGTTACGGATGTATTGTCCAATGAATATTTTCTAAAAAAATTCCAAATCGTTGAGCTCGCATTAAAATCATGGCTGGTCGTTCCTATGTCTATGGTCGCTCCGGGCCAGGTATGTCCACCACCAATCACTTTATAGTGTATGACTTCTTTATTGTTTTTACAATTAGCATAACTGTATTTTTCGGTCGTGGTATTATCTGTTAAACTGATATTCGGTACAAACTCCTTAACCGGCTCGAGGTCACATTCATTGTTATTTTGCCAGAATTTCATTACGTCTGGTATACTGACACCAATTTGTGATCCATTATAAGCCACAGTGCCATCTGCTGTTCCATGAATTTCAAGGACAGGCACAGGCTTTCCCGGATTACAGGATGTTACATTTCCCGGCACCATGCTTCCGGTAACTGAAGCAATGGCTGCAATCTTATTATTCAATTGACAGGCAAGAACATAGCTCATAAATCCCCCGTTTGACATGCCGCAGGAATATATTCTCTTGGTGTCAAACCCATATTTTGAGATCAGGTCATCCGTCAATGCGCTGATGAATCCAACATCATCGGCTGTGCTCCCAAAAGCCCAGCCAACATTCCAGGCAGTACTTACCCCGTTCGGATAGCAAACAGCAAACCTTGCTGTGTCTGCAACAGTGTTCATGCCTGAATAAAACTCCTGTTCCAACGCGTTGGACCCGAAACCATGTAAATTATAAACCAAAGGGATCGCAGTATTCACATTATGATTGGCAGGTAAATGAAGTATGTAATTTCTGTTGATTCCATTATGAATAATATTGCCGTTGATGGTTTGCTGACCGTCAGCATTCATCACAAAACAGCACATATAAATGATGCCAATTATAATATTTAACTGACTTTTTAACTTTTCCATGTGTAGATATTAAATTTAGCTCAAAGTTACTATAATAAAATAATATGCGAGCACCAAAATACTTTAGACAACCACGAAGTTCAAACCAAAACTTCCTGTTTGTCTAATTTTGACATTTTACAAACAGATAGAGCAATGCTTAAATTTTAATAATTTTTACGTTTAGCGTACACCAATTCATCTTCATATTCACCGTTTTTAATTAAAGTTTTGTAAAATGAAGCTTCCAACACGAAACCCGCTTTTTCCAACACACGTTGTGAAGCGATATTTGAACCAAAAGGACGTGCGAATATCCGATTGATATCCAGATGGGTAAAACCAAATTCCACAATCTGATTAATAGCTTGTGTAATAATGCCATGACCCCAGAAGGGCTCACCAAGCCAATACCCCAATTCTGCATTTTTTCGATAAATGTCTTGTTGAGGATGCAGACCGATACCTCCTGCTGCAACGTCATTGATTTCTATAGCAAAAACAGTATTCGGATCTTTGGCAGTCACCATATTGATAAAATTATGGGCGTGATCTATAGTATAGGGGTGTGGAAAAGCATCTGTGAGATTTTTGGAAATATTGAAGTTGTTGGCATATTTATTCAAATTTTCAGCATCAGAAATATGCCAGTTCCGAAGTTTGAAAGTTTTCATGTCTGATGTTTTTATTAAGCAAATATAACAACAAGATCATTAATATTTCTTATTTATCAGATAAAATTCATTGATGATTCGCTTGGCTGTTGGCTTAAAGTATTGCCGGATTATTTTTAGATTTCGTTCGTATCTGTGTATCTTGCGACCAAATTATTATTTACTTATGTTTATCTTCGAATGGGATATTGCAGTCTTTGAATTTATTAACACAGACCTTAGCAATGCCTTTTTTGATTGGCTGTTACCAATGTGGAGGCAACCCTTTTTCTGGGTACCACTGTACATTTTTTTAATAGCTTTTGTCATCATTAATTACAGCACTAAATCGTATTGGTTTGTACTATTTGTGATTCTAACCGTATCATCTTCAGATCTTCTCAGCAGTCGGGCCATTAAAAAAACCATCAGGAGAATTCGACCCTGCCATACTGAGTATGTGCAAACCATTGAGCGTGTACCCTGTGGTTCAGGATATAGTTTTACATCGACGCACGCGGCCAATCATTTTGCCATTTCAACTTTTTTAATTTTGACCTTGGGTCAGCATCTAAGGAGGATAATTCCATGGTTATGGGCCTGGGCGGCGTCCGTGGCATTCGCTCAGGTATATGTCGGAGTACATTTTCCACTGGATGTGATAGGCGGTGCAATTTTAGGTGTGATTTTAGGTAAATGCTGGTTTTTGTTGTTTCAGCGATATTACGGAGATGTATTTGATCAAAAGATATCCATGACATGAAAATCAAAGAAATATTAGCCATTTTGAATGAAGTGACTGATCCTGAAATTCCTGTGATTACCATAGAAGAACTTGGTATCCTCAGAGAGGTAAAGATAGATGAAAAAAGTGACACCATTAATGTCTACATAACCCCGACATATTCAGGTTGTCCGGCCATGGATATGATAACTGTGCAGATCAAATCGTCACTGCAGGAACATGGATATAGTCATGTAAATGTGATATCGTTATTGGAACCTGCATGGACGACAGATTGGATATCAGATACAGGCAGAAAAAAATTGATGGCATATGGTATTTCACCACCGGTTCAGAAAACAACAGATAGTTCATTTCTCTCGGGAAAAAGTCCAATAGTACAATGCCCGGTCTGCAAATCATTTAACACGGAAATGATCAGCCGATTTGGGTCGACACCCTGTAAATCCTTATATAAATGTTTGGAGTGTCTGGAACCGTTTGACTATTTTAAATGCCATTGAAACAAACAGATATCACTCAAAAACTAAATCATAAAACAACCCTCAATATGTCACACATTAATTTGATCGTAGAAGGAGGAATAGCGACCATTACTTTTCAAAGGTCTGAGAAATTTAATAGTTTTATAAGACAAATGGCCCTTGATTTTCAGGCCGCATTGGATGAAGCATCAACGGATGAAAGCGTGAGATGTGTGGTAGTGACCGGAAGTGGAAGAGCTTTCAGTGCCGGACAGGATCTTCAGGAAGCCACAGATCAAAATGGGCCGACACTCACAAAAATATTGAATGAACATTTCAATCCGATCATTACCCGTATCAGACGAATGCCCAAACCTGTAATAGCTGCGGTCAATGGAGTAGCAGCAGGTGCAGGAGCTAATATTGCTTTGGCATGTGATATAGTTGTCGCGTCTGAATCAGCCTCATTCATTCAGGCATTCAGCAAAATTGGATTGATGCCTGATAGTGGAGGTACTTTTACGCTGCCAAGATTGATTGGTTTTCAACGAGCATCAGCCCTCATGATGATGGCTGATAAAGTGTCTGCCGTGGATGCCCTCCATATGGGAATGCTTTACAAGGTATTTCCTGATGAAATGTTCAGGGATGAAGTACAAAAAATCGCAGAACAATTGGCAAAAATGCCCACCTATGGACTGGCGTTGACAAAAGAAGCACTCAATCACACTTATGCGAATACACTTGATCAGCAATTGGCTTTAGAAGATAAACTGCAAACTTTGGCAGGGCAAAGTGATGACTATAAGGAAGGTACCACGGCATTTTTAGAAAAGAGGTTTCCTGACTTCAGAGGGAAATAATTAGGGTCCGCTGAAAGTCACAAAAACAAATGAAAATCAAATGATCAAATCAATAAATAAGGCATTAAGTGCAAAGGGATATTAACTAATACTCCAATACACACGCATCAGAATTTAATTTATTTTTGTAAGTCAGCTGCACACAATCTACCTCACCTTCTTCACCTTGAAGTATTAGAATACATCAACGGTTCGAAGGTTTGTATCTTAAGCACATCTGACTTTTTCAACAGACCCTACTCTCTGAAAGGACTTCTGATGATATATTCGGCATCAGGTTTTACTAACCCCAGGATCAAACCCACTGATTTGTTGAGCCATGGATTGGAATGTTTAAGATACAGATACATATTATGCGGTACAGCTCCAACGGTAGATTTGATCTCTACTGCTGTTCTGGACATGTCCAAATAAGTTACTTTCTTCTCTAAACCTTCTTTTATAAGATCAAATAACATATTTAAATATAGATGACATTCTACGTTTTCAATCGGGTCATACCCTAGAAAATGGGCATCCAGCACATCATAATTTTTAATACTCGTAAAGAACGCCACCATTTTATCCTTTCGCCAATAGGTAGTGAATGTCATATTCCTTCCCAATGCTGTTTTGGCATTTTCAAAATATTTTTCGTGTAATAAAAAAGCATTAAAGGCAGCCTGGTCAGAGACATTTTTGTATAATGTATTTATGATTACCCTGTGTGCACCAATATCTTCTTCATCAAATACCACTTTGGTGATTTCCAATGATTTTTGTAATGCTTTTCTTGCTCTTACCCTGTATTTTGATTTCATATCTGCCAGATAATCGTCAAATGTTTTCCAGTTTGGGTTAATCTGCAACAGCATTTTTGGCTGCACAGTAAACTTTGTGAATCCCTGATGGTACTCTCCTTCTGATGGCATGTCTTCGGTAAAAAAATCTTTGATAAGCACCAACCCCGGACGTACTTGTTGCTTATTTAGGAATTCTGAAAGCTTTTCAGTTGCTTTGATTACAAGATAAAACTGATTGTTTCTTTTAACGGAGTCTTTAAAATAAAAGCCATACTTACCTGTCAGGAGCAGATTGCCGCAAACGATAGTCTGAAAATTTACGGCACTTACGATCACATTTTTTACGCTTTCGGAGAGTTTTTCAAATATATTTTTTGGAAAATTTCCAGACTTTCTGAGGTTCTCTCTGAGCTTTACATATTTGGATTGGAAATAAATAATACCAACGGCTTCACCATTATCCATCACCAATCCATAGTAGGGCTTGATTCCGGTAGCCGGAAAATCCTCAATACATCTTAAGAATTCAACATTAAAGAAGATGTCATGTGCAGTAGAAACCAAAGCCCATTGTTCTTCCACGTCAAGAATAGAATCGTATATTTCTATAGTATACTTGTCGTCCAAAGAAGCGGTTTCGACATGATCATACTTCTTGCAAAAACTTTTTGTCAGTACAGTCATTTAGTGGCGTTGATCCCGGTGTTTAATGATTCAGAGTTTATAAATACAAAAGGATGATTAAAGTTTTTGAATTACGATCAGAACACCTGTTTTATCGACTGAAGTACCATTACCGGATGTCTTTGGCAGATGTCAGAAAATCTTATGAAAGATATTCAAAACAAAACAAATTAAAGTTGTAATGATACATTAAAAGTAATTAAGGTTGTATATAAAAAATAATATAAAAAAATCAAATTTATCCTTATTCAGTGTAAAGCAGTTTCACTGAATCAATATAAAAAAAGGGAAATAATATTTTTCTCTTTTATTTTTAAAAAATTTGAGTACAAAACGTTTAAACTTCACTTACAATTATAATTCCTTTTATTGTTAAATTTTTCTTAATGCTTTTTAAACCTTTTTATTTATTCGGGTCTAATAAAAACTTAACTTTGGGAAATTATTAAGTTGTTTTTTGTACATTCTATTTCAGCATTTAAAAAAAGAAATATGTCATCACTCAACAAGTTCACAGGCAACTGGTCCACATTTCAGGCCGCACATCTTTTAAGGCGAACAACATATGGAGCGAACATCGATACCATAAAGCAATTTGGAAATAAGTCATTGGATGAATGTGTCCTGCAGCTTTTTCAACTGCTTTCTCCTCCTCCACCACCCATCAACGTCAGTTATGACAGTGATGCTGAAGTCCCTATAGGTGAAACCTGGGTGGATAAAGGTACCAGCCCGAATGTAAATGGATACAGATATACTTCCCTAAGGGCTTGGTCAGTAGAACTTTTATACAGTGTTACACCCAATATCAGAGAGAAAATGACCATGTTCTGGCACAATCATTTTGTGACTTCAGATATCAATGATCCCAGATATACTTACAAATACATTGCACTGCTCAGAAATAATGCACTGGGTAATTTCAAACAACTTACAAAAGATATTACCATTGATCCTGCGATGCTCAATTATCTGAATGGCAGGGATAATACCAGACAGGCACCCAATGAAAATTATGCCCGCGAATTGATGGAACTTTTTACCCTTGGCAAAGGAGATTTGGCAGGACCCGGAGATTATACCACATTTACAGAAACAGATGTCAAAGAGATGGCAAGGTCACTAACCGGTTGGCAGGATATTCGAAACAGTCTGCCCATTGGCTCCATGTTTACTCAAAACAGACACGATACAACATCAAAAAGATTATCCCATAGATTTGGAAACGTGATGATTCCAAATGCCAATGCTGAAGAATATAAGAATCTGATAAATATCATTTTTCAAAGATCTGAAGTCGCATTGTTCATCGCAAGAAAATTGTACCGATGGTTTGTGTATTCCGCCATTGATGCTCAAATCGAACAGGACATTATTGTTCCTATGGCTGAAATCATCCGCAGCAATGACTATGAAATAGCACCGGCTCTCAAAATTTCTCGACTTAATTTTTTTCCATCACACCTATCCCGAACAATGCGAAATCATATTTCACCGGGTCATTTTTATCAAATTTTTTAAGGTTCTCTGTAAGTTCCAGCACTGCTTTCCATCCTGTGGTTTTAGATTGGATCAATCCTAATTTCCTTGCTACCCTGTTTACATGCACA
>JACMLK010000449.1 GCA_014379665.1 Saprospiraceae bacterium
TATTTAATTGAACATGAATTTCAAGTCCAATGACTGTTTCGTATGACATAAAATAAATAAAAATTAGAATAAAAGAAGACTGATTAAAGTGATAAATACAATGAAAATACAAATGAGAAGCAAATACATCATTCCAATAATCCCGAATTTGATAAGGGTTTTAAATATTCCTTGTTTGTAATATTTTAAAATGGAAGTAAACAAAATAATGACAGGGATTAAGATAAAATAACCATTCATCTCAAACTCATGATTTCCTCTGAATTGATTTAATCTGATTCCTCCATAAATGAGTATTGTATTTATTATAAAACATAAGGAATGTACATTCATCAGTAACACAAGATGTTCTACAAGGTGATGTTTACGGCGGTAGTACAGCAATTTCATAAAACCTGCCAAAGCTATAATGACCAGAAAAACACCCCAGGCAAAGTTTCCCACCAGATAATTGACTGAACCTGCCGGATCTTTGTTGACCCTTATATATTGCTTCACTAACAATTTATCTTTGAATGATTGAACATTGTATTTCTTATACACAGCAGTGATAGTTAACTCAACCATATCTTTTTTGGTGATGGGGTATTTTTCCAAACCAAGGAATTCGATGGGTATGGATTTATCTTCATTGGTTGACAAAGTATTTTTGAATAACGCGTGTTCAATACTGTCAGCAAATAAACAAGACTTTTCGTCCAATAAAATTTTATTTTTGACAGTAAGGTATTCTGCTAAAATTTTAGACCTTTCATAATCCCTGTAAAGTCCCTGAGTGATGGTTAGATTTTGACTAATATTAATTGTGGACAGGATAATGGCAAAATGAAATAATAAGGTAATTATAAATAATCGCATCGGATTAAGAAATGCCTTTCGTTTACCCTCGACATAAAAGAAAGTCAACTTCCATGGCGCCCAGATGTATTTCAAAGTTTTGAATACAGTATTGTCAAGATTGTAAAGAGAGTTCCAAAAAGTATTCAACAACTCTTTAACCGTAAGCAAATGTGCGTCTGCTTTCTGCCCGCATTTATGGCAAAACAAGTCCTGGTCAGATAACGGATTTTTGCAATTCAGACAAACTTTGACATTTTCTATCAATGGGTTACACTTTATAATTTTACCTGCCAAAGATAAAAATTAAAGTGCAATGACCATCATCAGCATGAATATTTTAATATCATCTGAAGTGGATAATAATAGTTGGAACTGAAAGATAAACTTCTCTCCAGGCACCGGGTAATAAGCATTTATCATTTTATAAATGGAATGTAACCTAAAAAGGGTAGTTCACATATAACGTTTTGGTATAATGTTTGCATTAGTTACTTACGAATATTGATAAAGACAGATAAATATTTGTAATGATCAATAAGTAGCTAAAAATCAAATACTTACAAATTTCAAAATATTACATTAAAATTTTTATTAACGTTTATTGTGATTGCTATTCAATCTTGTTCATTCTTAAAACACAAAAAAATGAAAAATTATTTTACTTTACTGAGCACCGTGTTAATAATAGTTTTTACTATTTCGGGTATCAGAGGAAGCATGACAGTCAACAAGGGAAATGAAAAACATTTTTCCATCTCTTCATTTCATGATGATGATTGTTTTGTCTATAATAAAAGAGTAAGTATAAAATCGCTGGTACCATGGCTGTTTCAATCAGCCGGAATTCTGGCTGCATGTCCACAGAATATTGTGGTTAATTTAGGCCCGGGGGAATGTAGTAGTGTCGTTAACTTTGATTTTGCACTGACACCTTTGGTTCCAACTCCACCTGACATTACTACGTCGCAAAATGTAGTCTCAGGTTCAGTAAACAGTACCATATATTGTGCTACAGGTCAGACAAGATACAGCCGGACTTTTACTCATTCAGGACCTACCAGTCTTAATATACATACAATAAATATAGGAGTATATCTTTCTTCCAATAGCCCTGCAGTCACGGTTAATATTTATGATGCGGGAAATGTATTACTCACATCTACCACTAACATCATTCCTGACATCAATTTAGGTACTTATGACTTTCCGGTGGCGAACACAGTGATTCCATCAGGTCAGGTATATACGGTTGAAATTGTTGCTAATGCCCCATGGGTGAGTATTTTTAAAATAGGTAGAAATGATAGTGGAAATTTACCAGGATTTAATGAAGCCGTGATTTCATCACTTTCTTGTGCAAGCAATCAGCTTACGGTAGAAGGTAATGTTGGTGCCAATTCGATTGTTTTGAGTGTAATCGGAACACCTGATGAATATAAAATCACTAAACTCCCTTACGGAGGAATTTTTCCGGATAACAATCTGAATTCAGGAGATGAATTTCCTATAGGAGTTTCCAATATGCATTATAGTGTCACTACAGCTGCCGGAAACATTATATTGGATTGTCAATTTTTTATTACAGTAAATGGATTTGCCAATCCTGTTGGTTCCATTGCTTGTCATGATCTTGTCCAGGTATCTCTGGGGGATGATTGTGAAGCTATTGTGACACCTCAAATGATACTGCAAGGAGACAATTATGGTTGTTATGAAGATTATACAGTAAAAATTACAGGACTAAATGGTGCAAACCTTGGTAATTTGGTCACCAAAGCAAATGTCGGACAAAAACTAAATATTCAGATTTCAGGTCCGAATGGCAATAGTTGTTGGGGTGAAATTCTGGTTGAAGATAAATACGGACCAAATTTAATCTGTACCGATGTGTATGCCACTTGCTCCACTGATTTAAGACCGGGTTCGTTTCTCCCAGCAAGAGTACCTGTAACAGCTAGAATTACTGATGGTACTTTGACTGATGCTACAGCTTCTGTAAAATCATTTACTATACCGGTCAACAATCTTGCAGGAAGTACCATTACTGATTTAAACGTCTTCATTGACGTCAGCCATACCAGTGTCTCTGATCTGGCAGCTACGCTCACCGCTCCGGATGGTACTACCATCACATTATTTATAAATCCCGGTGGCGCATGTACAGAAGATAATATGATGGTGACTATGGATGATGAAGCAGTCAATGGATATGCCGTGTTATCTGCCACCTGTGATATTACTGACCCGTCGATAGCCGGAACTTTTAAACCACTTAATGCACTATCTGTATTTGACGGAGATTCTCCTGAAGGTGATTGGGTAGTGACTATTTATGACCAGAATGCAGGTGAAGGAGGTAATGTAAATCACATTGACCTGATCTTCAGTCAAACCGGTGGGAAAATACCATTTCCTACTCCCAATCCTGTGACGTTTATACATGTTGCTGATAACATTTATATTGTCAATGGGTTAGATGCATGTGGTCCGGCTACTCTGGATTATGTGGACACTGTTGTAGAAGAAGATTGTTCCAGTATATATTCAAAAATTATCAAAAGGTGCTGGAATGGCAGTGACGCTTTAGGAAATCCTGCCAATAATTGCTGCCAGTTTATATATGTGTATAGAAATGGACTATCGACTTTACAGTTTCCGCCAAATTATGATGGATTAAATGGAAATCCGGGTCCATTGTCCTGTGAGGATTATGGTACCACAGTTCCTCCAACCAGTGTGACAGGATTACCAACCGGTGATTTATGCTACAACGTTCAAATAGTACCTCCAACAGATATACGTATAGATATTTGCGAAAAATCATATAAACTGATCCGAACCCATAAAGTAATCGAATGGTGCAGCGGTCAGGTAATTGTGCACAATCAAATTATCAAGGTGATGGATACTCTGGGTCCTGAGCTTGTTTGCCCTGTAAATGTGACCATATCTACCGATGATTATCAATGCACTGCTACTTATTTTGTTCCGGTACCCAATATAATTAATGAGTGCTCAGATGATCTGACATACTTACTTTCATACAATCCGCATAATACCTTTGATGTTGATTTTACCACAGTTGGTGTCAATCAATTTGAAGGAAGCATCTCAGGTTTACCTTTAGGAGAAAGCTGGATAAGCTGGACAGTGAGTGATGAATGTGGAAATTCAACTGAATGCCGATTTAAGGTTACGGTAGTGGACAATATACGGCCAATAGCAGTATGTGATCAATATACCATAGTGTCATTATCCGGAAACGGTGTTGCAGTGGTTGATGCATTGACATTTGATGACGGAAGTTTTGATAATTGCGGGATTCTTCGGATCGAAGCCAGAAAAATGACGGATAAATGTGGATTTGGTAATAGTATATTCACTCCTACTGTGGCGTTTTGTTGCAGTGAAGTAAACACTTCCATTATGGTTGAATTCAGGGTTACCGATCTGTCAGGAAATTCAAATACCTGTATGGTTGAGGTGAAAGTTAATGATAAGCTACCCCCATATATTACCATATGTCCTCCGGATATCACACTTGATTGTCAGGCAGATTACAATGACTTTACTATTACCAAAGAACCTGAATATCTGGATAATTGTGAAGTTATAATTGTAAAACATCAGGATCAGGTCAATATTAATTCATGCGGAGTGGGTACAATCATCCGAACCTGGACCGTAGAAGACAAACAAGGTCTGAAAAA
>JACMLK010000450.1 GCA_014379665.1 Saprospiraceae bacterium
GCTCAGGTTATTGTCGGTAATCTCTTTATTTGATAAACCCAGGTCACCATTATCTATAGGATTGAGATAATATCCCTTTATTTCATCTGTAAATGCAATGGTGTTGTTATATGCAGTAACGATTGCCGGCGTCCATTCAATACTTTCATCCATGGTAAATTCATCACCATCATAGCTACCGATCATATTACAGAATCCATTTCTCCATTGATCATAAAGCGCTTTTGCATTGTCTGAAAGACTGTCTCTGTAGCTAAAATCACTGCATAGCACATAATGTGGCACAGTCTCTACATCATGATAGTGAAGCATTTGTTGCCATGATTCTATTTTAGACGTAAAATATAATCTCGCTTCGTCTTTAGTATATAAACTTCCATCTGCTCTGAGTAGAGATATTAGATTCATCTCTACTTCTATTGAGTCTGATTTGTATTCTTGTATGAGATTTTCAATGAAACTAATGGTATAGCCAAAGGTGGTATTAAATCCTCCGATTCCAAAAGAAATTTTTTCTTCTTTTATAGGAGTACAATTATTTTCGAAAGTTAGACTTTGTGAAAGCCCGTACAAACTACTGACTCCTGCTCCGACGATTATATTGGCTTCTCTTCCGATAGCATCTTCTGAATCACTTGTAGCAAATGTCTGCGATGTGGTGAAGCTAAAATCAGCAACAAAGTTGTTAGTACTGCCACCACCTACACCAGTGCTCAACGTTGCAAATGCTCCGAAGCCCGAGAATACTGCCGATCCATCCAGATAAAAACCCAAACTACCGGAGTCTGTTGCATCAAAAGCCAATGACTTATTTATAGTTGTCCCGGATTGAATAGAAGAATAGCTACCATCGCCCGGCGGATCCCTTAAGACCAATAAAGGCATTAATAAGTCTCCTGCATCATTGGTCAGTGCATCTGTGATTACCCCGGTTCCAGGCAGTTGCCTTTGCCCTTCCACTATAATCGGAATAATTTTTTCTCCCAATAAACTGCCTTGATCTCCAAAATATTGGATGCTTATGGCAAAGATATGTGGTGGTACCAGATTTGGTTGTCCACCGGTGAAAAGATAGGTGGGAAAATTTCCATTCTGCGAATTTATGGTGTCAATTAATTTTTGGGCACCGCTATTTCTAATGATAAGATATCCTTCACTGACTTCACAGCTTTCGCCCGGTCGATGATTTTCTGACAAGATGAAATCAATGGAATGACCCTCACCTTGCCTGATGATGGCAGGCTGTTGCATGTCATCACATAAGAACCTGTCAAATGAGGTGGTGTATGCAAAACTTACAGCCCTGTGATATACAAATTTTACCGGATCAATATTAGGTAAAGTGTCATCTCCTGCCGCCAGATGTATGTCCGATAAATTTAAAAAAACAGGCCGTGCTTTAAGAAAGTCAACACCGGCATTCTCATAATTAGTAACACCTGATCCCAGAATACCTGTCACTGCCATGATGTAGTTTTTGGGCGGAAGATGTAAATTTATATAGCCGGAATCATCTGTCTGTACATTATATTCATAGCAGCCATCCAGATCGCCAATCCTTATTAAAACAGGCTGGTTTGCTATGGCATTGCCACAAGTATTTTCTACACTCAATGTAATAGAATAAGTCAGTGTATCTATGAAATCCTGCTCATGTACGATTGCAAAATTTATGAAATTGTTGTAAATTTTACTGGAAGGAGAAAATTGATATTGTACATATGACGTATTTGATTCCTCTTGATTTTCCTGCAAATTATCCACACTGATCCTGATTTGCGTGAGATTGTTCAGGGTAGGCTTTACAACCATCGAATAGAGTCCATTGACATCTGTTTTTGTAGAATCTATAAAGCTTTCTACCCCATTGATAGATTGATAATATTTAACAGTGATGTTTTCCAAATTACAGAGAGAGCCTTGTCTGTAAATTCTCCCTGTCACCACATAGGCTGTTTGATCGAAAAATAAAACATTGGTTTTTTCAAAAGCATTAGGTGTAAAGAGGTAGGTATCACCACTTGTTGCTAAAAATTCATGGTCCTGATAGCTTGCCTCTGCATGGTAGATGATGCCATTCATACCACCTACATAGATATCATTGATGATAAAAGTACCATCTGACAGCGTCGTCGTAGTATACTCATAGGTCGTATAATCTGTAGAGTCCACCCCCATCAAATTTATAGTTACTCCCGGTACAGGACTGGAAGTACCTAATACCAAAACCTGACCTGAAAACTTTCCCTTCCTCTTGGAATAGCCCTTTTCAAAGGCTTTAGGAGTTGCGTATTCAAAATCAGCATTCATCTTGGCAGCTATTTCATATACATACTCTTTGCCGGAAATAGCTTCCGACACTCCGGGCAATAAGTTACCTGAATTATCAAAAAAAGAAGTGGCAGTGCCCGGTAGCCGGGCAATCAAAAACCCATCCCGATAGACCCTGATGGAGTCAATATAATCAGCCGGACAGCCCATACATCCGGAGATAGTCCAGGTTAATCTCGTATCGGTAAAAGTACCATCAGAAGCTGTAAAGTTAATAGTCTTTATAGGGAATAGGTCGAATAAATAGACCCTGGAAGCTGATCCGATCGCCAGATGATTGTCTGATATATCGAATTTTAAACCAAACAAGGTCTGATATATATCGGGTGATCCGCTATCAAAAAATGCTGGTCTGTAATTTGAGTTACTGGCGTTGGGAGATTGGACTATTTCAAATAAATTTGTGTTTGTATTTTCCTGATACAAATAAAATTTACTTCCATTATTTGGTCTGTTGTGTTCGCTTATAGCTAAATTATTGTTCTTCATTTTGATGGCCAATCCAAAATCACCGTTTGGCAATGGTGAATCTGGATATAATGTCTGAACTTCTTCCCATTTTGGCGGAGTAGCATTAGTATTATACCTAAACAAAGTGACTTTACCACCGTCTATTCCATTTGGATCCTTGCCCCTCCTACTTCCTATGGCCAAAACACCATTGGTCATTTCCACATCAAAACCAAAATATTCCTGATCTAAAGGGTTGTCAGAAATGATTTGTTTTAATCTTACCGTACCCCCTTCAATCTTGTAATGTGCAACTAAACCTACTGCAAGTATACCGCTAATCTCTGCATAAGGAAATCCAACAAATATGTCATCTCCTACGATATCAACTGAGGTTGGCTCAAAATTAATATTCCATTGTTCCATTCCAGGTAGGTATATAGAATCCACTTGAATTTCTAGAACACAACCACTGGAATTACATCCTGTGGGAATGTCGAAAACCCTTAATGAATTTTTAAAAATATTTTGATTGGGAGTTGAGTTAGCAGAATTTTGAGTAACTGCAATTCTATTGTTGCCAATTGCCACATCTTTACCAAGTTGACCATTATTTATAATGCCGGGATAATATGTAAAAAAATTCCATGTAGAATTTGCATCCAATTTATAAACATTAAAGGCCCCCTCTTGTAGACCAGGTGTCACGATATTATCAAAATGAGGAGCACTCACAACGATCAAGCCATCTGAGATGTCAGTACTAAAGCCAAAATCATAATTAGCATCAGCATTAAATGATTGTTTTTCTATCCACATTGAATTTTCATACTTGTAGATACGTATTTTTCCATTATTGTTTTCGTTTGGTTTACCAATGACCATCCAGTCTTTATCTACAGATACTCCTCCATTGGCTTGATCGTTGAATGGATTAAAAATCGAAATAGGCTCTTGAAAATAGATATTCCCTGGATAACCTAGGTCCGTATTTCCATTATATGCGACATTGTTCCCATTAATAATTCTGACTGGTTTGACAGAGTAGGAATGAGACCAAGGGACAACGTTATTGGTGTAATCTTCAACATATTTTCGCTGGCCCTTGGATACCGTAGCGACGATTTCTGTTTGTAAAAAAGGGTTTTCTTTAACTATCCGGAAACTGTCCACATTGGCATCGAGTGGGTAAGTCCAGGTGATTTCTACCGCATTGTAATAAGTACCATCAGATGCACTGCAAGTGACGACCGTTGGAGGTGCAGGATAATTGACATTATTTATTTGTGTGACTGATGATAAATACTCTACGCCATGTCTTTTTGAAAATGCGTAAATTTTATAAAAAAACGCAGGTCCCGGGTAGGTTGTTTTATCAATATGTACAGAAAAAATAGAACTTGAAATGATGATGTCTTTATCAATGACAACTGTATCGTATTGGGCGTTAACAATTTTGAATCCATCAATGCCCGGTGACAGGTACTTCCATTTTAGCTCCATATCACCAATTGAGGGTCTTGGTGTAACGAACATATCATAAGGTTGCTCTAATTTTGGAAAGGTTATACTATTATGAACTTTGGCAGAAGTATTGATTACACCATTTTGTTTAATGATGGCTTCGATGCTGTAGGTTTCGTCTGTTTCGGGAGTACCGGCATAATCTTTATATGAAGTACTGTCTGCCGGTAAAACAGCTATCAATTCATCATTTCTATAAATCTTAAATCCCTCAAGAGCTGCCCCTTCATATTCCCACGACAAAAATACATGGTTCAAATAATATAGGGGTTTAATGGGTGGTATAACTGCGCTACCTAGAAGGACGTTATTGAGAAAAGGAGTAGCTAATACAAAATTTTTCACTTTTGCAGCAGAAGGATAGATCACTGTCACATTTTCTTCCGTTGAAAAATATATACCATTATTGATGATTTTATAAGCTCTCAGTGTATAGGTGTATTGCTGTGCAGCAATACCTGTGGTATCTGTAAAAGTATATGGATTGTCTTTAAGTATTTCTTTGATAAATATGCCATTCCTGGTTATCACATATCCATCAGCATGGTCATACAAATGACTCCATTGTATTTTTACGGCATTTTCATCTATTAAAGGGGTGGCAGTAAGATTTATAACCGGAGACAATGGAGGATATTCAATCCTATTATTTACATTTACATCATAAGTTGAAAATATCCTGCCTCTTTCCGGATCATCGATGTAGGGACGTATCTGATACAAGTATTCAATACCCGGCACTGCGGTACTATCTACACACATGTTGCCTTCCGACTTATCTACCGTAGCGATTATGTCCACACCTCTCCTGACTTCCACACCGTCATAATTTCCATTGGTGGCTTGCCAGTGTACATTACCGGTCAGGTCATAGATGTCGATGTCAACATCCAGATATTTTATTACTGCATTGTTTGTGTATGGAAATATCTCAGGTAAACTGAAAATAAAGTCTTCTCGGTAATGGTCTGTTTCCCCAAAAATTATATCCCTTGTTTGGGAGAAATTAAAAGTAGCAATTATTGACGTATTTAAGTATTCATTTGGTACAAGAAAACTATAATATCCGGCTTCATTTGTGATAGCGTACAAATTAAAGGATGAATTGTCAAGCCAAATAATTGCATTTTTTATTCCCAGACCAGTATTCGAATCAATAACCGTCCCAAAAACCATTTTATGGTCTATGATGTCTGCAGATGCCCCCACGTATTTTGAAAACACACCCAGTCTCTTTGCCCGGATTCTATATCTAATGGAGTGATCAAATGGATCTGCCGTATAATCATAATAAGATCTTGATCCGACCGGGAGCACGGTAATAAGCACTTCATTTCTGTATATTTCAACTTCTGATTGTACAAAGTCAAGATATTCCCAGCATAACTTCACATGATTGGGGAGGTCCCGGCTCGCCATAAAATTTTGTGGGGCATATAAGACACCTGAAGCAATGGTAATATTTGCAGAAGTGCTGGCAAAAGAAGAAGATAAATATTCAATACCTTCGGAAAGTGAATATAAGTACAACTTATAATTATGAACTCCGCTTGTATTTGGCAAATGGATAAATTGCGTTGCCCGGGGGCTTAGCCTGGCAATTTCAACATCATTATCTTTCAGTAAAATACCATTGGTGTTGAAACCCTGTCCTATCCCAATATTCCATGTCAAATGAATGGTTCCATTGGTGTTATTCGGTGTAGCTGAAAAATTATTATGAACAGCAGTAAGAACAGGGAAATTAATAGAAGCAGATGTAGTTTTATCTGATTCAATTTCGCCTGACTCCGTGGCTCTGTACAGAGAGACTCTATAAACAACATTTGTTAATCCAAAACCTTTATAATCATGAAAAAACCACGAATGCGATTTATTTACCCTTCCTATTTCTTCATCATTTCTATAAATGATGTAGCCTGTGTAGTTGGTATTATTGTTTAAACCTACAATATCATCCCATACTATTTCTATACGTGGTGAAGCACTTTGTGAACCTACATTTACAACGGCCGGTTTAGGCATTGGACCCAGATTAATACCATTTTGATTTGATGGTGTCGGAATCTTTGTTTCATAGGTACGATCATTTAATTTTCTTATCGCAGTAATTTCATAAAACAAATTTACATCAAATGGAGCCGTTTGGTCGATGCAAGTAAATACTGTATCCGGAAGTTCAACAATCAATGTATCATTGCGGTATATTCGGAATCCATCAATATTAGTTGAAGCATGGGCCCAAATTAATGATACGTTTCCTGTCAAATTATTACTGATAGTTTCCGGGATCGAGATAAAACCGCCTTGAGGTATTTTAGATACATCCGGAAAAAACAACGTGCTATCTTTTGATGCAGCGCTGACAGCATTTCCTTGAATGTTATAAATCCGGACTTCATATTTTGTTTCTTCTTTTGGAACTCCATTTTTATCCGTATAACTCGATTGGAGTCCTGCCGGAAAATTGGCACTGCTTACGACTTGATTAAAAATAATTTGACCATTACGTATGATATCCACGAAAACAGATGGAGCATTGCTAGCCAGATTCCACTGCAGAACGACTTGATCTTGTGTGGTATCTGCCGTAGCAGTGAAAAGATTAACGGCATTGATCGCAGATCCATTCACATATTCGAAACTGTCCAGAATGATGGCATCATTATAAGCGAAGTTTGCAGCGTTTAGGGTGATGACTCTGGTAGGATAGGTAAAACCATGACCCGATTTGGATGCTGATAGCTCAAAACTATCCAGAATGCCATAAGAAAGGTCGGTAAAAGCAAAGACCCCTGATGGGTTAGTTAACAATGAATCTATTTTTCCATTGCTTAGTCTTTTTACTTTTACCTTCACATTTTCCACAGGAAAAAAATCTTTTTTTGTAACGACTCTGCCTGACAAGGATCCGTTTGGGGCAACAAAACCTTTATCCTTAAAGATAGCTTTTATACTGTCATTTTTGATAAGCTTTAATTCATATAAGATAGAATCTCCAAAATGTGGTTTTACATCTACAAAACTTGTTGTATTATTTTGCAAAACGGAAAACAATTTGTTTTTTCTGAATATCTGGTACTCATCGATCAGATTACCGGCTACCGGAAGCCAGGACATAGTAACTCTATCATCAAAATTATCAGAAGTCAAAAAATCTACAGACAGGGTTTTTCCTATCCCAAAAGTATAATCCCAGGATTGGTTGACATGACTGGAACTCATTTTGAGTGTATAGGTGTA
>JACMLK010000451.1 GCA_014379665.1 Saprospiraceae bacterium
GTCAAATAAATTAATGTCAAATGGTTTATTATGAAAATTAAGTTGATTGCCATCCTGTGTTTTTCATTCATGTGGAGTTTATTGCAGGCAAGTATTTATTGTCCGTCTGATAAAACCCTGTATTGTAATGACGACATTCATTATCTTTATCTCACCGGGACAGCCACCACTATAGGATATCCACCGTCCATCGTCAAGTATAAGGATATTTCATACCTGAATCAATGTAATACAGGATATATTGACAGGATTTGGTATATAGACATCAATCAGGATGGTCAGTATCAGTCTTCGGAAGCAAGTTGTACGCAGAAACTGACCCTTGTTTATATACTCAGTGACATACTGGTGAGTTTTCCGGCCAATAAAGAATATACCTGTAAGGATGATATCACCAAAGAATTTCCAACCTGGATTACCGGCCCCTGCGATGTATTGGGAGTTCATGTGGATGAGGAAATTTATGAAGTGTCACCGGATGCGTGTTATAAAATATTCAGAAAATTTACTGTGATAAATTGGTGTACTTATAAACCACATGATCCTGCATGGGATGGATCAGGTATTTGGCTACATACCCAAATTATTAAAGTAGCTGAGAAAACGCCACCCGTGATAAGCGATTGTGCCAATAAAATAATCGGAGTGGAAGGCGATTGCAAAGCCCCGTTTATTCTTAAAAACAGTGCTGCAGATGATGTTGTCTGTGCATCAGAATTATTGGTCTGGCAAGTTGAAATCGATCTTTGGGCCAATGGTACCATTGATTATAGATATGGGATAAATGAACCGGCACCTTACAAACTTAACGCTGCAAAAAATGGGGAAGAAATAACGATCACTTTGCCGGAAAGGGTGGGTGTTGGCAAACACAAAGTGTTCTGGTCTGTACATGATCAGTGTGGTAATTTTAAAACCTGCAACATGACGGTTGAAACCAAAGACCTTAAAAAGCCGACCCCATACATGTACGCTTTGTTAACGACTGCTTTTCAGGGAAATATCATGAATCTTACTATTCCTGCAAAATGTTTTAACGTTGGCTCATTTGATAATTGTACTCCAGCTTCTAAATTGAGGTATTCTTTTTCACCAAATGTGAACGATACGATCAGAATAATCAGTTGCAATAATGCAGGTTTTCAGTTTTATCATATCTATGTGACTGATTTACAGGGCAATCAGGAATTTGTGGAGGTGTTTTTACTTGCATTTGATAATGAATCCTGCCAACTGACAGGAAATTTTACCGGTATGGTGGCGCAGTCCAATGGCAAACCTTTGCCGGGAGTTGGTCTTTCATTGGAAAGTCAGCATCAACCAACCGAAAATGAGATGTCAGATCAAACCGGTACCTTTGGTTGGGAAAATGTGTCATTATTTGATGATTACACCATCCAACCGAACTATACTGAAAAAGAACCTGGGAGGGTAGACATAGCTGATTTAAAAAAACTTCAGAACTACATCATGGGCTTAGATGTGATGGTAAATTTTGAGTATGCCGCTGCTGATCTAAATGGTGACCATAAAATTCGGATCAATGATCTGAAGGTATTAAAAAGTATGATACTTAATCCCGATGCCGGGCAGTCTGATTACTGGAGATTTATAGTGGATACAGATACCATAATACATATAACTGACCTTTCTCTATGCACGAATGTACTGGATATCATGAAATTTGATGGTCATATTGATTTTAAGGCAGTCTATAAAGGTGATATTACCGGAGCCAATGCAGAACAAACCAGCCCGAGACATACAATGTCAGTAATACAGGAAACGGAACAGTATGAATATCGTCTGATAGCCGAATCCGTATTGTCATCTGAAGGAGTTGAATTTGAGTTCAATATATCACCCGACATCATTCAAGGTGTTTCCGTTGCATCACCTTATTTTAAGATACCGGCACAATCGGTGTATAAAGATTATAAAAATAATAAAATCAGGATAGTCCTGCTTCAAAATTTTAAAACTGAACCCGGAAACCCTATCCTTTTTATTACCTCGGATATAACAATACAACAGGATGATATCACCTTAGGGGCATCTTCAAAATTACTTTTGGACAAATATCAGACGGCAGAATTGCGTATAAAAAACCTGCAATCTGTTTTGCCTGAAGTGAATATTGCTCCTAATCCGTCAAACGGAGTATTTGAAAATATCCCGGTTTGGGCCAAAGTATTAAGCGTAGTCAATCATCAGGGCATAGAGCAGGTTTATGAAGCGCATGACGGTAAACTTATCGTCCACGCAGGTTCAGGAATGTACTTCATTACTTTCAGTATTAACGGCGGGACGGTGACAAAAAAAGTAGTGATATTGTAAATCCTTTTCATTGAGATATGATCAGAAGATGCAGATTAAGTATCCTGATCCATATTTTTAAAGAAATTTTGTTAATTTTTTCCTAATTAATTATCATTTGGAGGCTATCGGCACAACATCTTACATTCGGTATAGGTTTATTACCTAATTTTGTGCTTTGAAGATGAAAAACAGTATTTTATAACTTAGAATATTGCATTATATTAATCATAATTAAAACAATTTATTAAAATGGCTTTTCTTAAACATTTTTATGTGCTTTTACTTCCTGTTGCATTGATTGCCTCATGCGGAGCTATTAAAGGTACCGTGATCACCGGAACCATAAAAGGGGCTGAAAACATGTCAGTGTTTCTCGATAATGTCTCATTTACAAATCCCAATAATACTATTCTTACCGAAAAAATTGGGGCTGATGGTAAATATAAATTATCGTTTCCTGATGGTATTAAAAAAGGATTATACAGACTGAAGATAGGAGAGCAGCAGGTAGATCTGATCATGGACGGATCAGAAAAGGAAGTCGTTGTCAATGCAAATCTTGCGGACATAAACCAGTTCAACTACACAGTCACAGGATCAAAACTCTCAGAAGAATATCTCAGAACAGTAAAGGATTATATAGATAAAAAAATAGATGTGGCAGGATTGACTGCTTATACATCCAAAACCGCAGTATAGGTGATAAAGTATTTTATTCTAAACTAAGATAGGTCATTTAGGTAAATCAAATTGTTGTGCAAGTAACAAGCTAAATTTCACGATAAAAGTTAGCTGCTAAAGACTAGAC